>JANOCN010000155.1:0-5483 GCA_031412185.1 Betaproteobacteria bacterium
CCGCATCGGCATCGAGCGGCAGGCCGACTTTGGCGCGCACCGCATCCAGGGCTGGCTGCTCGTTGTAGAAGCGCCGACCCAGGCGACTTTGGCCGGTGGCCATGGGGTACACACCAAAATTGCAATCCGCCACCGTAATCCGGGGCGCACGGGTTTCGTCGTCCGGCAAAGCAAGCTGGTAGCTGCGGTCGCAGGCGAGTGCGAGCTCCAGGAAGGTGCCTGCAAAACACGAACCCTCGTCAATCAGGGCAAACAGGCTGCGCGATGAAACGTCGAGCCGGCTCAGTGTGCGGCGCAACAGGCCAACCGTCTCGCGCACCAGCCAATGGTCGTTGTGCGCCAGCAATACCGCGTCCATCGCCAGCACCGCTCCCGCATCACCTTTGGTCTTGATCAACCAGGTGCCGATGTCGAGTTCGTTGGTGCGCATGCACAGGATCGCATCTTCCAGCTCACGCGCCAGTTGCAGCGGGTACCAGGCAGCGCCTGCAGCTTCGATGGCAGCAATATCTGCAGGCTGCGGCCCCACGGGCGCACTGACGGTAAAACTAGCCGTACGTTTGGCGCGCTCCATCTCGACCTGCACATGTTGATACCGTAAAGCATCGGCCTCCATGCTGCGTTGCAAGGGTGTCAGCACCACGCCCACAGCGTTGGCCGGACGGTCGCTCAGCGCCGCAAGTTGCATCGCGCGCTCCTGCACCTTATGCGCAAATACCTGGGGCTTGGCGATATCGTCCACCAGGCGCCAGTCCTTGGCCTTCTGTCCACGCACACCCTCCACGCTGGTGCAGAAAATGTCCGCCAGATCATGCCGCACATGGCGCTTGTCGGTGACACGCGTCAGCCCGCCGGTACCCGGTAGCACACCCAGCAACGGCACCTCGGGCAGGCTGACGGACGAGGACCGGTCGTCGACCAGAATTATCTCGTCGCATGCCAGGGCCATTTCGTAACCACCACCGGCACAGGCACCGTTGACTGCAGCCAGGAATTTCAGCCCGCTGTGTCTGGAAGAGTCCTCCAGCCCGTTGCGCGTCTCGTTGGTGAACTTGCAGAAGTTCACCTTCCAGGCGTGGCTGCTGACCCCCAGCATGAAAATGTTGGCCCCTGAACAAAACACGCGTTCCTTTGCACTGGTGACAACCACCGTGCGCACCTCCGGGTGCTCGAAGCGTATGCGGTTGACTGCATCGTTCAGCTCCACGTCGACGCCGAGGTCGTAGCTGTTGAGTTTGAGTTTGTAGCCCGGTCGCAAGCCGGCGTTCTCGTCAAAATCCGCTGTGAGTGTGGCGATGACGCCGTCAAAAGCGAGTTTCCAATGTTTGTAGAGCGATGGATGCGTCTGGTAGTCAACCGGACTGTGCTGGGTCATCTTTAATCTCCTCGGGTGACCGCCCTCAAAATTGACTGCTATCAGGCGATGTGCGAGTATGCATCATATTGCACATATCTCATGAACGTCAATCACATTTCCAGTCATCATGCACGATACTTCATATTTCCAGACTGAGCGCCGTCCGAACCATTTCGCGCAAGGCCAGAAAGGTCGGTTTGAGCGGCAAGGCACTGGTGTCCAGGGTGAACTGCGCCTTGGAGTGAAACGCAGCCCGGCTGGCCAGAATACTTTTCAGGTCCTGCAGGGCCTCCTTGCTGGCAGCCATGGGCCGCAGGTCCCCCTGGGCGGTGACACGTTTCAAGTGGTCCAGCGGCTGCGCGCTGAGCCACACCGTGGTGCAACTGGTGAGCAACTGGTTGAAGGTGGCCGCGTCCGATACCAGCCCTCCCGGGGTGGCGATTACGGCCTGCGGGTAGCGCTGAATCACTTCTTCCAGTGCACGCCGCTCGTAGCGGCGGTACGCGTTGACGCCGTACAGCGCCTGTATCTCCGCCACACTGCAGCCTGCCAGTTTCTCGATGTCGCGGCTGAGTTCTACAAACGGAAAACCCAGGTCTTCGGCCAGCATGTTGCCGAGTGTGGACTTGCCCGCACCGCGCAGCCCGATCAACGCCACCCGCGCGCCACGCGCCGCATGCCCGCCGCCCATGCCCAGCATCTCACCCAGAGCGACGCGCACGCGTTGCAGCGTGGCTTCGTCGCGCTGCCCGAGCAGTTCGCGGATCATCAACCACTCGGGCGACGAGGTCGTCATGTCGCCAATCAGCTCGCCGACCGAACATTGCAAAGCGCCCGCCACCTGAAGCAAAACCAGTACGGACGCGTTCCCCAGGCCGTATTCCATGTTGGCCAGATGGCGTTCGGACACGTCGGCTGCCAGCGCCAGTGCCTTGCGCGTCATGCCGCGGCGGGCGCGCAAGGACCGCACGCGTTCACCCAACGCCAGTAGAAATGGGTGTTTGGCTTCGGCTGGTTTGGCGCTGGTCATTCCAGTTTTATGCAACATAGTGCTGCACATGAAATGTATCCGGCTTCTGACTGGCCGACAAAGTGGCACCAGTTCTTTTTATAGTGATGAGGCTCCCAGTCAAGAAAGCAGAGGGTCCCGTGTCAGCCAACGTCACAACACAGCCGGTCGAAAAATCGACGCCCTTTCAGATCGGAATGCTGGTATTTCCTGGCATGACCAGCCTTGACTTTGCCGGGCCGCTGGATGTGTTTGCACGCCTGCCCCATACCAACGTCTGTGTACTCGCCAAATCGCTCGATCCCGTCGTGACGGACATCGGCTTGCGCGAGCTGCCCAGCATGCGTATGGCAGACGCACCCCCACTGGACCTGCTCTTCATCGGTGGCGGCCCGGGTGTCAACGCCCTGATGGAAGATGAAGAGACGATCAGCTTTTTAACCAGCCGCGCGCCGCACGCGCAATACGTGACCTCTGTTTGCACCGGTGCACTGGTGCTTGGCGCAGCAGGCCTGCTGCGTGGCTACAAGGCCACCACGCACTGGGCTGCGATGGACGTACTTCGCTACTTTGGTGCTGAACCTGTACCCGAGCGGGTGGTCATCGACCGCAACCGCATCACGGGCGGCGGGGTGACAGCCGGTATTGATTTTGCGCTGACCATCGCGGCACACCTGCACGGCAGGCAGCAAGCCGAAGCCATGCAACTGGGCATGGAATACGACCCGCGTCCGCCGTTTCCAGGCGGAACGGCGACCACTTCATCCCCAGCGCTGGTGGCAGCCTTGCGCGAAAGAATGGCAGCCGGAACACAGACCCGCGTAGACATTGCCAAGCGGGTGGCGGGACGCAACGGCTGGTTGTGATAGTTGCGTGTTGCGGAAGGGTTCAGGCTTGGGTTTAGAACTGCAGCGTGGCCGAAGTGCCCAGTAGCCAGGTACGACCGGGGGCAGGCTCGAAGAAGCGATTGTTGCCTTCGTTGACGATGACCGAGCCCACGTAGCGGCGCGCGAACAGGTTGTCGATCCGCAGGAACCCATTCAGTGTCCAGCGGCCAACCTCGGCCTTGTAACCCAGGTTGGCCGATGCCACCGCGTAAGCCGCTGCCGCGTCGCTGTTGGCGTCATTCACAAACACCTTGCCCAGGTAACGCAATTCGGCAGCGGCCTGCCAGCCAGTCCGAGGTGCCCAGTAGAGCGCCGCAAAGAGGGACGAGCGCGCCAACCCTGGAATATGCCTGCCGGCCGGTATCTGCTGGTTGGGCACAACACATGGCAGGGTGGTGCAGGTGACAAATGCCTGGCGATAGGTGGCGTTCAGCGCGGTGAAGGAAACTTGCGCGCGCAGGTTCTCCAGATAGAAGTTGGTCCAGCCCAGTTCGAACCCGGTGCGGCGCGTTGCGCCTGCGTTCTGGAAGGTCGTGCGGCCGCCCACATTGGTCTGCGGCACCAGTTCGTCGTCGGTGCCTGTCTGGAAGACTGCCGCTGTGGCTTCGCCCCAGGAGGACGACCGCGTCTTCAGCCCCGCCTCGACGCTGGTACTGCGCGACGCGCGCAGTGCCAGATTCAGACCGGTTCCGCCTCCCGGTCGGTAGGAGAGTTCATTCAAAGTCGGAGTTTCGAAACCGCGCCCGGCCGATGCATAGGCGTGCACGTCCCGACTCAGCGCGTACATCACCCCAACCACCGGCAGCGCGGCGCCAAAAGCCGCGGCACCGCTGTCGTCCGGATTCGGCCCGACGACGTAAGCGTCGCTGGACGAGAAGCGCACCTGGCTGTGGCGCACGCCGGCGTTCACGGTCCAGTGCGGTGTTACTTGCCAGCTGGCCTGGATGTACTGGTCGGTATTCGACACGTCGTTGTTTTCGTCGCGCCGCAGTGCCCCCTGGACACCGCGCACCGGGTTGGCAGCCGACCCGGTGAAATTCTGGAAACCCCGGCGCTGTTCGGCCAGACCGTCGTACGACAGGCCGGTGGTAATGGTCAGGGGCGCGTCCAGCAGTCGGGTCTTCACGGTCCAGCGCAAATCCACTCCACGGTAACTGCGGCCCAGGTCGATGACGCCACCGGGATGCAGCGGATTGTTCTGCGTGGCCACCGGAATGGACTGGAACTGCGTCGTTTCGCGATGCCCGGCATAGGTGGTGAGCACCAGCGTATTGGCAGGGTCCAGGCGGCGCTCGTAAACCAGCCCGGCTTGTGTCTGCTCCACGCTCTTGCGCGTATCGAAGACCAGGGCCACCGCGTCGGCACCGCGCGGGTCCGCTTCGAACTGCGCGCGGCTCAGGCCCAGCGGGTCTTGCGCCCGCGACAGCAGAAGGCCGTTGGCTATGAGCGTGAGTTTGCTCTGCGGGTCGGGCTGCAGCGTCAGCTTTGCATTGCCCAGCGTGCGCGCCGCCGCGCTGTGGTCGCGGTAGCCATCGGTCTGAAAGCGGCTTGCGCCGACGACGTAACCGATGCCACCAGTTTCACCACTGACCTGAACCCCCAGGCGCTGCATGCCGTAGCTGCCCGCAGCGCTGTCCAAACGCAGTCTGGGCTCGCCAGAACCTTGCTCGGTGAACACCTGGATGACACCGCCCGACGAATTGCCGTACAGGGCCGAGAACGGCCCGCGCAGTATTTCGATGCGGCCCACCGAACCCAGTTCCACGTTCGATATCTGGCCCTGGCCGTCCGGCAGCGTCGCCGGAATGCCATCTACGTAAAGCCTTACGCCGCGTATACCGAAAGTGGAGCGCGCGCCAAAACCGCGCACCGATATCTGTAGGTCCTGCGCATAGTTTTGCCGGTCGCGCGCCAACAGCCCGGTCACGCCGCCCAGCCCTTCCGAGAGGTTGACCTGCGCCCGCCCTGCGCGCAGGTCTTCGCCTTCAAGACGGTCTATGGATGCGGGAATATCGAAGCCCAGCGCGTCGATCGGTGTGCCGGTGACGACCACTGGCCTCAACTGCGTGGTGCCGCCAACTGCTGTCGGGCCGGACTGCGCCATCACGACGCTCGGCAACAACAGGATGCAGGCAGCACTGCGCAGCAGGAATCCGTAACGCTGGCGGCGGGTGTATGGCATCAGCGCAGCGTCGCCAGGTAAGCGGCCATATCGCGCGCATCGGCCTCC
>JANOCN010000156.1:0-7595 GCA_031412185.1 Betaproteobacteria bacterium
AAGGGCTGATGGACGAGGCCCTCGAGCCCGACGTGCTGCTGCAAATTCAGAACACCCTGCGCGAATTCGACCACCCGACGATCCGTTTCGACCACGTCAGCAGCCGCCGCTCCGGACAGCGGCGTTTTGTCGACATGCACATGCATATGCCGGCAAGCTGGTCGCTCGGGCGGGCCGCCGCGCTGCGCACCAGCGTAGAGCAGGCGCTGATGAGTGCCGTTCCGGGTTTGCGTGCCACGATCCAGTTGTTGCCGAGCGATGTGGAAGCCCATTTTGACGATGCGCGGGACTTGATTTGAAAGCGCTGCTGCAACGTGTGCGCGAAGCGTCGGTGGCGGTGGACGGCGTGGTGATCGGCCATATCGGTGCGGGCCTGCTGGTGCTGCTGTGTGCCGAGCGCGGTGATACCGAGCGGCAGGCTGATCGCATGCTGGCCAAGATTCTCAAGTTGCGCATATTCAGCGATGCAGCAGACAAGATGAACCTGAGTGTGCAGGACACCGGCGGCGCATTGTTGGTGGTCAGTCAGTTCACGCTGGCGGCGGATACGTCCAGTGGCAACCGGCCGGGTTTCAGCGGAGCTGCGGCACCCGCTGATGGGAGGCGGCTGGTCGACTACTTCGTGGCGCAGGCACGGGCAGCGCATGCGGATGTCCAGACCGGGCGTTTCGCTGCCGACATGCAGGTGGCACTGGTTAACGACGGGCCGGTGACCATACCGCTGCAGATCGATCCAGCCGGTTAACGGCCAATGTCAAGCGTAGGGGTTGGCGAATCCCAGGCCAGCAAGTATTTTTACTTCTCTGGCTTCCATGGCCTGGGCATCGGCGGCATTGGTCTCATGGTCCCAGCCCTGCGCATGCAGCGTTCCGTGCACGATCAGGTGTGCGTAGTGCGCCTGCAGAGTCTTGTGATTTCGTGTTGCCTCGGCCGCGATCACGGGCGCACACAACACCAGGTCGGCGGTCAGCGGCTGCAGCGCGTAGGCGAACGTCAGCACATTGGTGGCGTAGTCCTTTTTACGGTAGCCCAGGTTCAGGGCACGACCTTCTTCCGCGTCGACGATGCGCACCGTGATTTCCGCGTCGTTCTGCAAGGCGTGGCGGATCCAGCGAGCGACCTTGTGGCGCGGTAAGGCCTCGCGGTGCCTTGCCGGCAACTGCAAACTACCGAACTGCAGTGACAGCGAAAGTTGTCTGAGCATCGGTGCGGGCAGACCTAACCACTCAAGCCGTGCGCTTGCGCGCTGCGCTGCGGCTCGCCGGTGCAGGCGCGTCGGCGTCGGTGTCCCGGTTCGGGCTCTTCATGTCGTAGGCATCCACGATGCGCGCCACCAGCGGATGGCGCACGACGTCGGCACTGGTCAGGCGGCAAATCGCAATGCCTTGCACGCGTTTGAGCACACGTTCGGCGTCGATCAGGCCGCTTAGCTGGCTCTTGGGCAGATCGATCTGGCTGACGTCGCCAGTGACCACCGCCTTGGCACCGAAACCGATACGGGTGAGAAACATCTTCATCTGCTCCGGCGTGGTGTTTTGCGCTTCGTCAAGAATGACGAACGCGTTGTTCAGCGTACGCCCGCGCATGAAGGCCAGTGGCGCAATTTCTATCGCCTGGCGTTCGAACGCTTTTTGTACCTGTTCGAAACCCATCAGGTCGTACAAGGCGTCGTACAACGGACGCAGGTAGGGATCGATCTTCTGGCTCAGGTCGCCCGGCAGAAAACCCAGGCGCTCCCCGGCCTCGACCGCGGGGCGGGTGAGCACGATGCGTTGTACCGCACTGCGTTGCAGGGCATCGACCGCACAAGCCACTGCCAGGTACGTCTTTCCCGTGCCGGCCGGCCCGATACCGAAGGTGATGTCGTGCCGGTTGATGTTGTCCAGGTAGCTGGCCTGGTTGGGCGTGCGCGCGCGCAGTTCGGAGCGCCGGGTCTGCAGCACCGGAGCACCGCTGTCGTCCATGCCGGAGTCGCCCGCCAGCATCAGTTGCACGGTGGCAGGGTCAATCGTGTGTGCTGCGATTTCGTAGAGCGCCTGCAGCATCTCCATGCCGCGTTTGGCCTTCTCTTTCGGGCCATTCACCTGGAACTGTTCGTGCCGGTGTGCAATCTTGACCTGCAGCGCTGCTTCGATGGTGCGCAAATGTTCATCCATCGGGCCGCACAGGTGCGTGAGGCGGGTGTTGTTGGGCGGTGAAAAGAGATGTCTGAGGATCAAGTTGATAATTCCGCAAGGGGTTGGGTCGAGGCCTCCATCATAGGCAAACAGAAGTTCACACAAGAAGGTCAGGCAATGATTGGCAAACTCACAGGTACGCTGGGTGACAAGAACCCGCCGCAGGTGCTGGTGGACTGCAACGGCGTGGGATACGAAGTGCAGGTGCCGATGAGCACGTTCTACAACTTGCCTGCCAAAGGTGCTGCAGTGTCGTTGCTGACCATTTTGTGGTCCGGGAAGACGCGCAAATCCTGTACGGCTTTGAAACATCGTCCGAACGCGAGGCGTTTCGCCAGCTCATCAAGATTTCGGGGGTAGGCCCGCGTACCGCGCTGTCCGTCCTGTCGGGCATGAGTGTGGGCGAGCTGGCGCAGGCAGTCACGCTGCAGGAAGGCGCGCGCCTGATCAAGGTGCCGGGCATCGGCAAAAAAACGGCCGAACGTCTGCTGCTGGAGCTGAAGGGCAAGCTGGGCGCCGACCTTGGCAACGTGGCCAGTGCCGCCACCGACAACCAGGCCGATATCCTGCAGGCGCTGGTGGCGCTGGGCTACAGCGACAAAGAGGCTGCGTTGTCGCTCAAGGCGCTACCCGCAGGCGTCGGGGTGAGCGACGGCATCAAGCTGGCGTTGAAGGCCCTGTCGAAATCCTGACCCCTGCCGGGAAGCGATGGGTACCCGAAGACCTACTGCCGAAGAGCTACTGCGCGTCGCGCACGGCGCGGCCATGAACCGGTTGCACCGGCCGCGCATTGTTGGGAAACTGTTGTGCGAACAGCCGTAATTGTTCGCGGCTCACCGTCATGGGTTGCTTGAGCACCAGCCACAACACGCCTTCCGAACACGGGGGCGTGGTGAGCGAGCCCATAAACTGGTAGTAGCGCTGGTCTTTGGGCAACAGCCCAGCCAGCTCCAGGCTATCAGCCGGCATCCGCACGCGGTCGCCTGAGTCCAGCGGCATGTAGGTCCAGACCTTGTGGATGAGCGGGTTGGGCGCACCTGGCTCCAGCAACACCGCGACTATCGCCAATTGCCCTTCGGCATTGCGGTGCACCAGGTGGGCCACCATGGCAAAGCCCTGGGAATTGACGCGCTCTTCGCTGGGGTGATGAAAGTGAAATTGCAACAGCTTGAAGCTTGAGCCGCGAACCGTGAGGGTGTTGTCGCCTGCCACATCGACCTGGATGGTGCGGCCATTGTTGACCACGCTGGCACTGCCCGGCGGGTAGCTGAACAGGATCGGCTCCGCTGGCCCCTGCAAGGTGGAGGATGCTTCGATGTTGATTGGCGATTGGCGCTTACCGATTGCACACAGATTGAAATCTGGTTTGAGTCGCCCCCAGGCTGGTGGCCCGTTGGGCCCTTCATAGCTCCAGTGCCCATCACTGGTGGCGTGGGTGCTGGCCACCTCCCCTGCGCCATGGACAGCGATGGCTGCCGCTCTGGCTCGCAGGGCCTGGCGGCTGACCATCGGGTTGGGAATCACGCCGGGTGGGGCAGCCGGTGATGTTACGGTGGACATGTCGACCGGTTTTCCGTCTTTGCCATTCAACGTCAGGGTCATGCCTCTTTTTATGGCTGCACCGCTTTCGATCGCTTCACGCACCTGGTTACCAATTTCCTTGGCCGTGGGGGCCACCTGTTTGCCGGTTGGCACGGACCGTCCCGCCACCGCTGGCGGCAAATCTGACGCGCCCGCAGCGTGCGAGGGCATAGCTACTGACAAGTACGCGCACGCGGCGATCGCCAGGCAACCTGCAAACCGCCAGCGGATGGACACAGGGCAACAGGGCAGGGGCATAGACAGGCGGAGGTTGGGGTCGGAGCGGGGGCGAGCGCGGGTACGCGATCAGAGAATCGCAGCGCCACGCTTGGGGTTGGTATCGGCAGGTTTCGACCGCTACTTGAATTGTCTGTGCGCAGGCTATAGTGAGCGACCGACGCTATTGCTGCCCTGCGGCTGCGCACCCAGTGACCATCCAGACCGACGACTTTGCCCCAGCTGCGCCCCGACGCGTGGTGTCGGCTGCGCCTGCATCGCCCAACGAAGAGGCGGTTGAGCGGGCGTTGCGGCCCAAGCTGCTTGATGATTATGTGGGGCAGGTGAAGATTCGCGAGCAGCTGGAGATATTCATTGGTGCGGCGCGCAAGCGTGAAGAAGCGCTCGACCATGTGCTGCTGTTCGGCCCACCGGGGCTCGGCAAGACCACCTTGTCGCACATCATCGCGCACGAACTCGGTGTGAACCTGCGCCAGACCAGCGGGCCAGTGCTGGAGAAACCGAAGGACCTGGCGGCACTGCTGACCAACCTGGAGAAGAACGACGTTCTGTTCATTGACGAGATTCACCGGCTGTCGCCCGTGGTGGAAGAAATCCTGTACCCGGCGCTGGAAGATTACAAGATCGACATCATGATCGGCGAGGGGCCGGCGGCGCGCTCGATCAAGCTCGACCTGCAGCCGTTTACGCTGGTCGGCGCGACCACGCGTGCGGGTATGCTGACGAACCCGCTGCGCGACCGTTTCGGCATCGTCGCACGGCTGGAGTTTTACACCGCACAGGAACTTGCCCGGATCGTACGGCGCAGTGCCGGGCTGCTCAAGGTGCCGATGGACGAACAGGGAGGCTTCGAGATTGCGCAGCGCTCGCGTGGGACACCGCGCATCGCCAACCGCCTGCTGCGCCGTGTGCGCGATTACGCCGACGTCAAGGGCAGCGGCGAGATCACGCTGGCGATTGCCAATCTGGCGCTGGCGATGCTGGACGTGGACCCCCAGGGTTTCGACGTGATGGACCGCAAACTGCTGGAGGCGGTCATCCACCGGTTTGACGGCGGGCCGGTCGGGCTGGACAACCTTGCTGCGAGCATTGGTGAGGAGCGCGAAACCATCGAGGACGTGATCGAGCCCTACCTGATCCAGCAAGGCTACTTGCAACGTACGCCGCGTGGCCGCATTGCCACGCTGGCGGCGTACCGGCACCTGGGCGTGACACCGCCGCAGAGCGACCCTGGTCTGTTCGGTAGCTGACGGGTGGACCAGGCAAACGCGGCACCGCCCAAGCATCCCTGGATCTGGGTCGTGGCACTGTTGGCATTGTGCGCGCTGCTCGCCGGGGTATGGTGGACAACCCGTGCGCCCACCGTGCAGGCGATGCGGGTCAGCATCGGGCCGCTGGTGCGTACCCTGCAGTTTTCAGCGCGTGTCGCGGCGCGTTCACGGGTGGATATCGGCAGCACCGTAACCGCACGTGTCGCCGAGGTACTTGTACCAGAGGGCGCGCAGGTGCGCAAAGACGCGCCGTTGGTGCGCTTGGAGTCGGAAGAATTGCGCGCAGCGCTGGCCCAGGCGTCTGCCGCGCAGGCGCAGGCTGCGGCCCGGCTCGCGGGACTGCGCAGCACCGGGCGCAGCGCTGCACAAGCCGGCCAGGCCCAGGCGCAGGCGGCGGTGGACGCCGCGCAGGCAGAGTTCACGCGGGTGCAGCAGCTGGTGGCGCAGGGTTTTCTGAGCGCGTCCCGGCAGGACGATGCGCGGCGCCTGCGCGATGTCGCGCTGGCCCAGCTGGCTAGCGCCAGGGCACAGAGCCAGGCAGTGGCAGAGTCGGGCACCGAAGTAGCGCAGGCGCAGGCCCAATTTGTGCTGGCAGCGTCGGCGACGGCGGTTGCCCAGGCGCGGCTGGGCCAGACGCTTTTGCTTGCGCCGGCTGAGGCGCAGGTCCTGACCCGCCTGGTGGAGCCGGGGCAGATCGTCCAGCCCGGCCGCGCCCTGATGGCACTGGCGCTGGCCGGTCCAACGCAACTTGTCGCCCAGGTGGACGAACGTTTTCTCGACCAGCTCAGCGTAGGCCAGCGTGCAACCGCCATTGCGGACGCGTTCACCGGGGAACGTTTTGCAGCGCAGGTGCTGTCCATTTCTCCGCTAGTTGACGCCCAGCGCGGGGTGATCGAGGTCAAGTTTTCGCTCGACGCAGCGGCTCCGGAGTTTCTGCGCCAGGACATGACCCTGTCGATGGAAGTGGAGACAGCGCGGCGCGCGCTCGCGCTGGTGCTGCCGGTCGGAGCACTGGTGGGACCATCCACCACCTCCGCAGCCACCGTGTGGGTGGTGCGTGACGGGCGCGTTGAAGCGCGTGCAGTGCAACTCGGTTTGCGTACGCTGGATGCGGTTGAAGTACGCACCGGGCTGGTGGCTGGAGACGTCGTGCTGCTGGACAAGACCGCCAGTCCAGGCAGCCGGGTCAGGCTGCAGCTTGTTGCGGTGCCAACGACAGGCGCTTCCATCGGTACCAAACCGGGCGCAGGTAGTGACAGCGGTGCCAGCGCCCTGACCAATGCCATGGGGCGCTAGCGAATGTTCCGTGCCTGGTTCGGTTTTGAAGTGCTGGTTGCCGTGCGTTTCCTGCGTGAGGGCCGCTTGCAGACCGCACTGATCATGGTGGGCGTTGCAGCGGGTGTGGCCGTGATTGCCTACATCTCGGCCTTGGTTACCGGGTTGCAGGCCAACACCTTCAACAAGACGTTGGGTGGCCAGGCGCACGTGACATTGCGCGCGCCGGAAGACGTTGTCACCGCAGCGCGTTTGCCCGAGCCGGGAACCAGTGCCGTGACGCAGGCGCAGCCGCGTGCGCAGCGCCTGCGTTCCGTTGCCAACTGGCAGGCTCTGGTTCCGTTACTGGAGCAGATGCCTGCAATTGCTGCGGTTTCCCCCATCGCTTCTGGAGGCGGCTTGGCGCTGCGCGGTGAAGCGACGCAGGCGATTGCACTGATCGGGGTGGACCTGGACCGGTACGACCGGGTGGTCCGCCTGCGCGACAAGGTGATTGCCGGCGTGGCCAGGCTGGCGCCGGGGGAAGCCATCATCGGGAGCGAGCTGGCGTCCACTCTGGGCCTGCGTCCGGGCGACCGGGTGACGCTGCAGACTGGCGCAGTGAGCGAAACGGTGCGTGTGACGGCCCTGGTGGACCTCGGTGTACGCGAACTGAACCGGCGTACGGTGGTTGTTCCATTGCGCCTGGCGCAGAGTTTGCTGGAGTTGCCCGGTGGCGCTACCAGTGTGGACCTGGCGCTGCACGACGTGTGGAGCGCAAAGGAGTTTGCAGCCAGGCTGCGCCAGCAGTTTCCCTACCTGGTTGAAAGCTGGCAGGAAACCAACGCGCAACTGGTCTCCGCGCTGAATGCCCAGTCGGTCAGTACCGGCCTCATCCGGGCGATTGTGCTGGTGGTGGTGATTCTGGGTATTGCCAGTGTGCTGGTGGTGTCGGTGGTTCAGAAGCGGCGCGAGATCGGCATTTTGCGCGCCATGGGGGCTACTCGGGGACAGATGGTGCGCGTATTTCTGGTGCAAGGTGCGGTGGTGGGGGCGCTCGGTTCGGGGCTCGGCC
>JANOCN010000157.1:0-3309 GCA_031412185.1 Betaproteobacteria bacterium
CAGCACGGTTACGGGGGCGTGTCGATCGACCGCATTGCCGAGGCGGCGGGCATCTCGAAGCAGAACCTGCTGTACTACTTTCCGCGCAAGCTGCTGCTGTACCGCGAAGTGCTGGGCGACGTGCTGGATGTGTGGTTGTCATACATGGACGCGATGAGCCAGCGCGAGGACGACCCCGAGGCCGCGCTGCGCGAGTACATCGCCGGCAAGCTGCGCTTTTCGTTCGAGCACCCGGACGACTCGCGCGTCTACGCCAACGAAGTCATCGCCGGTGCGCCGCTGTTCGCCCAGGAGATCAAGGATCGCGTACTGCCCGCACTACAGGCCGACATCGCCGTGTTCAACCGCTGGGCCGAGCAGGGGCTGTGCCGCCCGGTGGACGCGGCGCACCTGATGGTGGTGCTATGGGCCTCGACCCAGGCCTATGCCGACTTTGCCAGCCAGATTTGCCTGGTGCTGGGCAAACCGGAGCTGGATGAAAGCGACTTTGAGGCAGCGGAAAATCTGCTGGTGGACATGGTGCTGCGCACCGTACTTCAAGACTCCGCTGAAGCTGGCGGTACCGGCGTAGCAGCCCTCAAGCGCTACTCCTGAATGTCGGCTTCGGTAAGCAGAACCAGCAATGCCAGAGACTCCTGCCACCCGAGATAACAAGCTTCAGCCGGGATAATTGCGGGTATTCCTTCCTGCACCGCGGTGAATTCGGTTCCACCGAACACCGGGCGCAGGGTCACGGTTGTTTGCATCACGCCCGGCAAATTCGGGTCGTCGAATTTGGCGGTGTAACGAATCCGTTCGTGGGGCACCAGCTCCAGGTAGTCACCGCCAAACGAATGGCTATGCCCGCTAGCGAGGTTGGTGAACGAGATGCGGTAGCTGCCGCCCACTGTGGCCTCCAGGTGGTGAACCTTGCCCGTGAACCCGTTTGGCGGCAACCACTTGGCCAATGCATCTGCCTGCAGGAATGCGCGGTAGATACGTTCTGGTGTAGACCGGATGACGCGGTGAAGGTTGACAGTATTGGTTGACATGGTTTTATCCTGAAAGCAGAGGACGGCCCTCTACAGTACACGACGAATACCGCCGCGCCGAATCGACACCGTCAGCGCCGTCCATGCGACCGGCGCGACCCGCAGCTTATGGCTCGACCAGTGCGGCGTTGGCGGCCTCGTTGTCTTGCGCCAGGTGGGTTTAGAGGTCGTGCTGTTCCTCGCGGCACAGGGCTTCCTCCACACGCCGCTGCTTGTGCGGGATCAGGCCGACGTGGCACTCAGCTCCGTTCGTGTCATTCCAGCCTCGCGGCTTCCCTACCTGACTGCGCCGAGCGCTACATCAACCTGATCTGCGAGCTCGTGAGCGCTCGGGGCGGGAGAACCAACCATGCTCGCTGCCGAGGACGTTGGGGCGGGTGGCCGAGGGAGGCTCAGCCCGGTCGGTGTCGTGAATTCGGAACTCTCAACAAGCAGATCGGCCGACCGACACCTTTGCGCCAAGACCTACTGCGTTCCGAAAATCCGGTCGCCCGCATCTCCTAGCCCAGGCAGTATGTAGCCGTGGTCGTTGAGTTGCCGGTCCACTGCAGCGGTATAAACCGGCACATCCGGGTGTGCCTGGTACATCGTCGCCAGGCCTTCCGGGCAGGTCAGCAGGCACAGGAACTTGATCGATTTTGGTTTGAGAACCTTGACGCGATCAATCGCCGCCACCGCCGAGTTGCCGGTGGCCAGCATCGGGTCTACCACCACCACGTCGCGTTCCTGCATCTCCTGCGGCATCTTGAAGTAATACTCCACCGCCTGCAGCGTCTTCGGGTCGCGGTACAGCCCAATGTGGCCCACGCGCGCGCCCGGCACCACGGTCAACATGCCGTCCAGAATGCCGGTGCCCGCCCGCAGGATGGACACCAGTACCAGCTTCTTGCCGTCAATCATCTTGCCGGTCATTTTCTCCAACGGGGTTTCGATCTCTACGTCCTGCGTAGCCATGTCGCGCGTTACCTCGTAACACATCAACATGCTCAGCTCGTTGAGCAGGCGGCGAAAGCTGTTGGTGCTGGCCTCTTTCTTGCGCATCAGCGTAAGTTTGTGCTGCACCAGCGGGTGGTTCACCAGGTGCAGGTTGGGATGATTTTGAAGCTTGGTCATGCTGGGTTCCTGTAGTTCATTTCTTTCCGCCGAAGATGCCGCCCAAAACCCCCCGGATGATTTGCCGCCCGACTTCGCGGCCGATCGAGCTGGCAGCACTCTTGAACAACTGTTCACCCGCACTGGCACGGGTACGGCGCGCGCCGCCACCCAGCAGGCTTCCCAGCGAGTCGAGCAAGCTGCCGCCCGATGCTCCTGTGGGTACGCCTGCGGCTGGCGGTGACGCCGCATTGCCTGCGTTCACCGTTTTGGCCATGGCGTCGGTCTTCTCTTTTGCGGTGGCCGGGTCGGCCATACGGGCCTGGGTGCGACCTTTGATGGCTTCAAACGCCGAATCGCGGTCTACCGTCTTCTCGTAGACACCGGCAACAATCGACTCCGCCACCAGCTTGGTGCGTTGCGCCGCCGTGATCGGTCCGATCTGGCTGGCTGGTGGCAACACATAGACCCGCTCGGTAACACCTGGGCGCCCCTTTTCATCCAGAAAACTCACCAGTGCTTCGCCCACGGCCAATTCGGTGATGGCAGTTTCGATGTTCAGCTTGGGGTTTTGCCGCATCGTCTCCGCGGCCGACTTCACTGCCTTCTGGTCACGCGGCGTAAAGGCACGCAAAGCATGTTGCACACGGTTGCCCAGTTGGGCCAGTACCGTGTCGGGAATATCGAGCGGGTTCTGGGTGACGAAGAATACGCCGACGCCTTTGCTGCGCACCAGGCGCACCACCAGTTCGATGCGCTCGATCAGGGCTTTGGGTGCATCGGCGAACAGCAGGTGCGCTTCGTCAAAAAAGAACACCAGTTTGGGTTTGTCGAGGTCGCCTACCTCAGGCAGGGCTTCGAACAATTCGCTCAGCAACCAGAGCAAAAAGGTCGCGTACAGGCGCGGCGCGTTCATCAGTTTGTCGGCCGCCAGCACGTTCACGAAACCGTGCCCATTGGAGTCGGTCTGCATGAAATCTTCGATGTTGAGCATCGGCTCGCCAAAGAACTTGGTGCCGCCCTGGGCCTCGATCTGCATCAGGCCGCGCTGTATGGCGCCGATGCTGGCGGCAGAGATGTTGCCGTAGTCGGTGGTGAAGCGCTTCGCGTTGTCGCCGACGAACTGGCACATCGCGCGCAGATCTTTGAGATCGAGCAACAACAAACCGTTGTCGTCGGCGATCTT
>JANOCN010000158.1:0-5762 GCA_031412185.1 Betaproteobacteria bacterium
GGCAAAGATGAACGGTGCCGTGGGCAACTACAACGCGCATTTGTCCGCCTGGCCCGAGTTCGACTGGGAGGCCTTCAGCAAACGGGTGGTCGAAACACCCGAGCCCGGCACGCAGACCGGCCTGCAGCCTGGTCTGCAGGCATGGGGCCTGGGTTTGCAGTTCCAGCCTTTCAGCATACAGATCGAGCCGCATGATTACATGGCCGAGTTGTTCGACGCTGTGGCGCGCGCCAACACCATACTGATCGACTGGTCGCGCGATGTGTGGGGTTATGTGAGCCTGGGCTACTTCAAGCAAAAGCTGCGCGAAGGCGAAGTCGGCTCCAGCACCATGCCGCACAAGGTCAACCCGATCGATTTCGAGAATGCCGAAGGCAACCTGGGCCTGGCCAATGCCATGCTGCGGCACTTGAGCGAAAAATTACCCATCAGTCGCTGGCAACGCGATCTGACCGACTCCACCGTGTTGCGCAACATGGGGGTGGCGCTGGGGTATGCCGTGCTGGCCTACGAGTCCATGGCCACGGGCCTGGGCAAACTCGAGCTGAACGCAACCGCCATCGAGGCCGATCTCGACCGCTCCTGGGAGGTACTTGCCGAACCGGTGCAAACCGTCATGCGCCGTTTTGGCCTGCCACAGCCTTACGAGCAGCTCAAACAGTTCACGCGTGGCGAACCCATGACGCGCGAATTGATGCAGGGTTTTATTGCCCGGCTCGATATTCCACCCGCCGACAAACAGCGCCTGCTTGCCCTGACGCCAGGCAGCTACACCGGCAAGGAGGCAGAGCTGGCGCGGCGCGCTTAGCGCCTGTTCCCTGTATGGCCATCAAGTCGACAATTTTCAAAGCCAGCCTGCAAATCGCGGACATTGACCACAGCTACTACGCTGACCACCTGCTGACACTGGCGCGGCATCCCAGCGAGACCGACGAACGCATGATGGTGCGGCTGGTCGCTTTGGCACTACACGCCCACAAGCTGCAGAGTGTGTGTGGCGGTGATGGCACGCTTGCTTTCGGTGCCGGGCTAAGCAACCCCGACGAGCCCGATGTATGGCTGCGCGACTTTACCGGCCGCACCCGTTTGTGGATCGAGGTCGGCCAGCCCGAAGACAAACCGCTGCTCAAGGCGTGTGGCAAGTCGGATGAGGTGGTCCTGATCTGCTTCAACCATGCTGCAGAAATATGGTGGCGTGGCATCGAAAACAAACTCAGCCGACCGCAGAACCTGGCCGTTTTCAGGGTCCCCACCACTGCCGCGCAGGCGCTGATCGTGCTGGCAAACAGAAGCATGCAACTGCAGGCTACGGTTCAGGAGGGTGTCTTGATGCTGGGTGACGGCAGCCATACGGTAGACATTGAACCGGTACGCTGGAAATAGCCCGGTGCTGCGCGCGCGGCGGGCTCGGACTTGTGCCCCTCTGCTGCGCGTTCAGCGTATTTGTTGAAGCGCCATGCATCGCCCTGCGCGGTGATGCGTCGCCAGGTCTCGCGTTTTTCTGCCGGGCGCAGTTGCGTCCAGTGCTGGACCTCGGAAAAGCTGCGCCCGCAGCCCTTGCACACCTCGTCGCCCTGGCTGGTGGAACAAATGGCAATACACGGCGTGTCGGGGGTGGTCTGGTACCAGGCGAGCCAGGCGTCGTAGGCGTCGCGCGGGAACGAGAACTCGTCGGCCTGCGACTCGTGGCAATAAACCATCAGCGCATACACCTCGGCCAACGCGCGCACTGCAGGCTCCAGCGAATAGCCGTCTACTGAAGGCGTCTTGTCGCGCCAGTAGTTGATGGCCGATTCGATATCGGTGATGTGGATGCCAGCCATGTGTTTACAAACGGGAGCGCATCATAACGCGCGGAGCTGCTTGGATGGTATGCTGCCAAGTCATGAAACTCATCGCTAAATGGTTGCTCAGCGCAGCCGCCCTTCTGGCTGTGGCCTACATATATAACGGTGTGCAGGTCACCAGCTTCACGTCCGCACTTATCGCCGCATTTGTGATCGGGCTGTTCAACACCATACTGCGCCCAATCCTGGTCATTCTGACCCTGCCCGTTACCGTGATCACCCTCGGGCTGTTTCTTTTCATCATCAATGCGCTGATGTTCTGGTCGGCTGCAGCCGTGATGGACGGGTTCAAAGTGAGCGGTTTCGCCGCAGCGCTGATCGGCTCCTTGATCTACTCGGTGTTCGGGCTGATCATCGAATCAGCGCTCGAGCGCCTGTTCTCTAAGCGCTAGCTGAACCTGGCGCGCGCGGGTGTCGATGATGGACGCCTCGATATGGTCAACATTTGCACCCCCCGCGCTGCGCACCAGCGCCTGGGCTGCCTTGAAGCGGTCCAGCGCGGCGGCGTAGTCAAACTGCGCCGAGCGCGCCTCGGCCTCGGCCCGTAGCGCGCGCAGGCCCTGGCCCAGCGCTGCATAAGCATTTGCCAGCGATTGCCACGCCATCGCATCGCGCGGGTGCGTGGCGACCCAGGTCTGCAAACCTGCGGTGGCCTCGGCAGCGCGTCCGGTGCCCGTCAGCACCTGCGACCGCAGCAACAACTCCGGTCGGCCCTGTGCCGGCAAGGCGGGTGCGGCCTGGCCAGACTGCAGCGCTAGCTCAACCGCCAACAAGCCCGTCAGCCGCCGGGCCTGCGTGCTGGACTGGGTAAGTGCGGACAGGCGCTCCAAACAGGCATTCGCCGCGCTGAAGTCCCGCAGCTTTGCAGCCACCAGGCTGCAGGTGTACAAGACCCCCGCCTGCCGCACTGCCGACTGGGTATTGAGCGCGGGGGCACTGCCCTCACCCAGCCATTGGCGCAGCATCTCGATACCGGGGTTCGACAATACACGCGCCCGTGCACTGACCATGGCGTGCTCCATGGTCTGCTCGATCGGAGCAGCGGCACCCGGCCCCGCCGGTTGGCGCGCCTGAATATCGGCAATACGTTCGGTCGTGAGCGGATGGCTGCGCAGATAGGGGAAAGCGCCGTTGTCGTTCAGGCGCGACGCCTGCTGCAGCTTGTCGAACATCGAGGTAAAGCCCTGCGGCGCAAACCCCGCCTGTGTCATGACACCAAAACCCACGCGGTCGGCTTCACGCTCCATGTCGCGCGAAAAATTGAGCTGGTTCTGCATCGCCACTGCCTGCCCACCCGCAATCAAGGCATTGGCCGCATCCGGACTCTTGCTTGCCGCGAGCGCGCCCAGAATCATCGCGCCAATCATCCAGGGCGTCTGGGCGCTCTGCTTGGTCATCAGCCTTGAGATGTGGCGCTGGGTCACGTGGCTCAATTCATGCGCCAACACGGACGCCAGTTCATCGCGGCTCGCCACCACACTGACCAGCCCCAGGTGCAAACCCAGATAACCACCAGGCAATGCGAAAGCGTTGACCGAGCGGTCACGCCCGATCATGATCTCCCAGGCGAAACGCTGTTCTAGCTCGGGCGAGAGGTCGCCGCGCGCACGCGCCGCTGCAACCAGGGGTTGCCAGATACCGTCCACGTATTCAGCAATCACCGGGTCGTCCAGGTAGTCCGGGTCGCGGTAGATCTCGCGGGCGATACGGTCACCCAGTCGCCGCTCCGCGCTGGCCGTCAGTTCGCTACCGTCACCCAGGGTCGGTAACTGGTTGGTATTCGGGCGGAGCACCGCCGGTGCGCCCTGCGTAGCCTGCGCCGAAGCTTCGGGCACTGTACGCGTCTGCGCGAGGGCGGCGAGTGCAAGCCACGCGGCCGCGCAGACGGCTGCGTAGCGAAAGCGTTTGGCCACTACTCCGCTTCGCGGGAAAGCGCGTGAATGGGTCACAATCGGATAACAATGGATACAAGCATGACCGTATGATGCAACACGCCGATAAACGTTTCGTAAAGGCGTGTAAGTGCTTATGAGAGCCCCCGTCCCTGCCGCTTCGCATCAGGCGCCTCTAGCGCGTGCCGAAGACTTATGGCAACCCGGCGCATCCCCATGACCGCCCTGACCCATTTTGACGCGCAAGGCCAGGCGCATATGGTGGACGTGGCCAACAAGAGCAGCACGCACCGTGTTGCCGTCGCCAGCGGGCGTATCGAGATGCAACCCGGCACACTGGCCATCATCGACGCTGGCACTGCAAAAAAGGGCGACGTGTTGGGTATCGCGCGCATCGCGGGTATCCAGGCGGCCAAGAAAACCAGCGACCTGATTCCCTTGTGCCACCCGCTTGCCTTGACGCACGTCGCGGTTGCCTTCGAATCCACAGCGGCCGACGGAAAGCAGCCTGCGAACGTGTGTTGCACCGCGACCGTCGAGACCTTGGGACCCACAGGAGTGGAGATGGAGGCACTCACTGCCGTGCAGATTGCGCTGCTGACTATCTACGACATGTGCAAGGCGGTGGACCGGGGCATGCAGATCACGGGGGTACGTTTGCTGGAGAAACATGGCGGCCAGTCGGGCGACTTTGTGGCGCCATGACCCATCGTTGGGGAGGCTGACCGAGCCAGTCCGGGGGCCGGCATAAACTCGGAGCTTGAGAAGCAATCCTCTGCAGGCGCATTGGTTTGCCTCCCATCCCCTCAATCGACCGGCATTCTCACAGCGGGGGGCACGCGGTTTGCCTCGGTCCAGAGCTTGTATTCGGCCGGGAACGCCGCCCGATAGCGCGCTGAATAGGCCAGCGCCTCTTCGTCCCGGCCCAACATCACGGCACTTTCTATCAGCTTCTCGACGACCCGCCCCTCCGGCGAGAAATGCAAAAGTTCGTGGGCCATCGCGTTTACCTGCGCGGCGTTTTGCGGCGTCAATTCGGTGGTGGTCAAATTTGCGAATCGCACCTGATTGCGAAACAACCATGAAGCCTGGATCTTCTCCAATGTGTCTTCGCGGTAGGCGGGTGAGCGCGACTTTACCGGCAGGTAAATCTGGCTGATGCGGTGGTAGTCCCAGGCTGCGTAGGCCAGGCCAGCGATCGTCAGCAAGGCCGTCCCGATGACTGCCACGCCAGTTGTCGATGGTCGCAAACCGGTTGCGGGCGGGTGGTGCCACTGTTCACGCATCATGTCGCCACGCTGCGCTGACGCACCTGGGCTGGATAGTAGCCACAGACACAACGCGGTCGCTACCTGAAACGGTCCGTACCAAAGCGGGTACTCCAGCAAACTGTGCAGCAGGATCAAAGCGAGTACCGCCCACGCCAAATGTTTTGTTGGGTCGTTCTGGGCCCAAGGACGAGCGCGCCACACCAGCCAGGCACCCAAGCCACAAAGCAAACCTGCCGCTGGAACACCCAACTCTACGGCAAGGTGCAGCGGCAGGTTGTGGGCGTTGTCAAGAATGTCGCAGAACCTCGAGCCGGGGTAGAGCGTAGTGAAATGGGCATGGTCCAACTCGCCCCATCCCCATCCGAGCCACGGTTTCTCGCCGATGAGATGCAAGATATTGCTCCACAGAGTCAAGCGGCTGGCGCAGCCTTGTCCACTTTCTTGCAGGCGTGCCAGCAAACCAGATGCGCCCGGATCAAGGCCTGCGAGAATTGGCAAGCCCAACAACGCTGCGCTGTAGGTTAGCCCGGCCACGGCCAGGATTCGCCACATAGTCGGCTGATCCTGGCGAGTCTCACGCCAGCGCCACCAACAAGCGAGAAACACCACCAGCACGAACTGCAACAACCCGGTGCGCGAGGACGATGCCGCGTTGCCCAGTGCCAGAAGTGCCGCTGCCATCAAGGTACCCGAGCGCAACCAGACGCGGTTAGGACCGCTTGACCTCGCGCGCACGTCGCACCATAGCAGAG
>JANOCN010000159.1:0-1609 GCA_031412185.1 Betaproteobacteria bacterium
GTCCAGGTTCTTGAATTCCGCGTCGAAACCCTTCATGCCGGCACCCCAGGTGTCGGCAGAACTTGCATCCAGATGGCGACGTCGTCCAACAACACCCACTCGCGTACAACCAGGCCCCGGACGAACTCGGCATGTACGATGCCCAGCACCTCTACCGGCCGCCCTGTGGCTTCGCCATAACGCTGGTTGTTCGCGCCCTGCGGCCGATGCAAGGTCTGTGCCCGAAAGCGCATCGCCACCCGGTCCGGGCGGCCGGATTGCGCCATGTCGCTTTGCAACACCAGGTGCTCCACCGCAAACTGCTGCACCTGCAACGCGCCAAAGACGCTGTGCCAGAAAGACGCAATCTCCGCATGCCCGTAACAGGTAACCTCGCCTGGGCCAATCTGCTGCGCCGCCTCGTCGTAGACGGCATCTGCCTGCCCCTTGCCGCGCGCCAGGTCTTCTATGGCTTGCGCATAACGCAGCGCCAGTGGTTCGGCGCTGACATGCGACACGTAGCCGCCGGGCGCTGGCCCTGCCACCGGTTTGTGCCAGCCGCCGCGCTGGTTCAGCCAGCTTTGCGCCAGCGCCTGCGGTGTGCTGCCGATTTGCAGGGCAATCGCTGCATGGTCGCGCACCAGCCACTCGTGCACGATGCGGTTGCCTTTGCACACGCAGTCTGCAATCGTACGGGCGTGGATGACGCGGCCCGACGCTACGCCGAAACTGCCGTCGCCTTTGTGCGTCATGGTCGAGATAATGCGGTGCGAACTCAGGAAGCCACCCTCGGCGTCGCCCGACTGAATCACGTCTTCGGCCAGCAAGCGCCGGTCTGGAAACATCGCCAGTGTGGCGCGCGTGCCGCTTATCACGTCTTCTATCGACGTGCTGACCGACATGGCGGTTTCCACCACACACGGGTCGCTGTAGTAGAGCCGGATATCGTCGATCCGCCCACCTTCCCAGATGCGATCGGTGATGACGCGGATGTAGTGGTCGAGGTCGCGGAACTCGGCGGCAAAACCGCGCATACCTGCAGCCTGCACCATGGTCGTGGCGGGGCCGGGGCGGGCAGGTGCCAGTGTCATGCCTGCACCTCTTTGCGCGACGAAGCGCGTAGCACCAGGCGGGCCGGCAACACTACCTCACGGCTTTGCACTTCGCCGTCGAGTTGCTCCATCAGCAGTTTGACGGTAGCCTCGATCATGGCGTCGGCGTCCTGTTCCACCGAGCTGAGCTGGTACGAGCCCCAGGCGGCCTGCTTCACGTTATCGAAGCCCACCACGCGCAAGTCTTCGGGAATACGCAGGCCCATCTCGATCCGCAGCGTGTCCATCACCGCAATCGCCATGTGGTCGTTGGCCACAAAAATCGCGTCGGGCCGCTCCCCGGCAGCCACCGAGCACAGCGCCCGCGCTGCCGCCTTGGCTTCTTCAAAATCGTAGTTGCCCACCGCTCGCGCAAAACACAGGCGCCCGTGTTCGGCCAGGCCATCCCGAAAACCGCGCTCGCGGTCCAGGTTGGTCGAGCTGTCTTCCATGCCGGCGATATAGGCAATGCGCTGGCAACCAGCATCCACCAGGTGCTGCGCGACCAACCGACCACCTTCGTAGTTGTTGCTGGTGAC
>JANOCN010000160.1:0-2225 GCA_031412185.1 Betaproteobacteria bacterium
GCACCGGCCGGGCTGGCGCTGACTTGTGCCGCTGAGACGCTTGAATACGCCAATCTGGCTTCGCGTGTACGGGCTTGCGCTGCCGGCCTGCTCGGCGTGGGCCTTGGTCGCGGCGAACGTGTGGCGATCTGGCTTGAGAAGCGCTTTGAAGCCGTTGTCGCAAGCTTTGCCGCACCCGCCGCAGGTGGCGTGTTCGTGCCGCTCAATCCGCTGCTCAAGCCGGAGCAGGTGGGCTACATCCTGCATGACTGCAACGTGCGTGTGCTTTTCACCTCGCCCGAGCGCTATGCCTTGCTGTCGGCGACGCTGCCGCATTGCCCAGCCCTACGCTGCGTGGTCCTGACCGACGACCCCGGCGACATGAAAGGCCCGCTGCCGCTGTATCAGTGGGCAGCGCTTCTCCACGCGGCGCCGAAACCTGGCCACCGCGTGATCGACACCGACATGGCCGCCATCCTCTACACATCGGGCAGTACTGGCAAGCCCAAGGGCGTGGTGCTGAGCCACCGCAACATGGTTGCCGGCGCCAAGAGCGTTGCCTCATACCTCGAGAACGGGCCCGAAGACACTCTGTTGGCTGCCTTGCCGCTGTCATTCGACGCTGGCTTCAGCCAACTGACCACTGCTTTCCATGCCGGGGCCCGCGTGGTGCTGCTGAACTACCTGCTGCCGCGCGACGTGCTCAAGGCCATGGTGCGAGAGAAGGTCACCGGGCTGACTGCGGTGCCACCGCTCTACATCCAGTTGACCCAACTTGACTGGCCAGCGGAAATCAATGGTCACCTGCGCTACTTTGCCAATACCGGGGGCCGGATGCCGCGAGAAACGCTGGATGCTCTGCGAGCACGGGTGCCGAGGGCCAAACCGTTCCTGATGTACGGCCTGACCGAGGCCTTCCGATCTACGTACCTGCCGCCCGACGAGGTCGACCGCCGGCCCGATTCGATCGGCAAAGCGATACCGAACGCCGAGATCCTGGTGCTGCGCAAGGACGGCAGCGAATGCGCGCCCGACGAGCCGGGTGAGTTGGTGCACCGCGGCGCGCTCGTAGGCCTGGGCTATTGGAACGACGCGGAAAAAACCGCCGAACGCTACCGTGAGCTGCCGGCAGGTGTCGGTGGCCGCGAGGCGGGGCTGCAGTTGCCTGAGTTCGCGGTGTTCTCCGGCGACACTGTGCGCCGAGACGCCGAAGGTTTCCTGTACTTTATCGGCCGCCGCGACGAGATGATCAAAACCTCGGGCTTCCGCGTTAGCCCGACTGAAGTCGAAGAGGTGCTCTACGCCACGCGGCTGGTCGCCGAATGCGCAGCATTCGGTATGGACCACGCCGCGCTCGGACAGGTGATCCAGGTTGTTGCTACACCGCCGACAGGTACGTCGGTATTGGACACAGCTTCGCTGCTTGCTGAGTGCCGCGCGCGCATGCCGGCGTACATGGTGCCGGTGGGGGTACATCAGGTGCCAGGGCCGCTGGCGCGCAACCCCAACGGCAAGATCGATCGCAAGCTGCTGGCCACCGAATGGACCGCACGCAACGCATTTCCATGAAGTCGCTTACACCTGCGCAGGCGCTGGAGTTCGTGCGCGAGTATGCAGTCGTGTTGGATGCAGTCGCGAATCCCACGAACCCGTTTGCAGGCAGCGAATGGATGGCGCACTTTATCGAACAGGTTGCACAAGACGACTGGACCGTCGTCGTCCCCAATGTGGGAGCTGACGGCGAAAGTCTGATGTTGATATACGAGCGGACTGGTGCGCCGGGCCGATACTCGGCGCTCGCCAACTACTACGCTTCATTGGTTTCCCCGCTTTGCAGTACGGCGGTGGATCGCAGAGCCGCGGTCTTTGGCCTTGTGAAACAACTGGCCGGTGTTCGTCCCCGGCCCGCAACAGTCAACTTCGCTCCGCTCGATGCGCAGGCGCAAGACACCGCTGCACTGGCCGATGCGATGACAGACCAAGGCTTTTACGTGCGGCGCTACTTCTGTTTTGGTAACTGGTATCTCCCGTGCGAAGGCACCAAGTTCGCTGCCTACATGGCCCAGCGCGATTCGCAGGTTCGAAATACGTATGCGCGCAAGTCGAAGAAATTTCTTGCGGCGGGCAAGTTGCAAATCGCAACGAGCCTCGATGAGGTCGAATCCGCGATGGATGCTTATGGCTTGGTCTACGCCAAGAGCTGGAAACAGCCTGAGCCGTATCCAGACTTCGTGCGCGGCTGGGCG
>JANOCN010000161.1:0-2145 GCA_031412185.1 Betaproteobacteria bacterium
CCGGCCTGACGGTGGGTTTCGTCCCCACCATGGGTGCGCTGCACGAGGGCCACCTGTCGCTGGTGCGGCTGGCGCGGACCAAGGCAGAGCGCGTGGTGGCCAGCATATTCGTCAACCCGACCCAGTTCGCGCCGCACGAGGACTTCGAGGCCTACCCCCGCGACGAGGCGGGCGACGCCGCCCTGCTGGCCGGCGCCGGCTGCCACCTGCTCTTCGCCCCCGCCATCGCTGAGATGTACCCATCGGGCGCCGCCACGACCGTGTGCTGGCATACGCCTCCACACTGTTTCGCGATACACCGCAAGGTATGGCGGACGCCGCGCGTGCCTATGTGGACAAGGGTTACCAGGCGGTCAAGTTCGGCTGGGGGGTGTTTGGCGAAGACCCGGGGCGCGACCGCGAGCTCGTGGCCGCAGCACGGGAAGCACTTGGCCCAGACCGCCATCTGCTGGTCGACCCTGGCTGGTACCCGGCCGGGTGGTCAAAGCAGGGGCCGATGCGCAGCCTGCGCGAGAACATCGCCTTGTGCGAATGGCTGGCCGACTATGGAGTCGGCTGGGTCGAAGACTTCATCCACCCGGAACATTTGGAGCAGTACGCACAAGTGCGTGCCGCAAGTCCGGTTCCCGTGGCGGCGGGAGAGCAGGTCGCGACCCACTGGGATTTCGAGCGCTTTATCGGCATGGGCTGCGTGGACATCATCCAGCCTGACCTCTCGCGCTGCGGCGGCCTGACTGTGGCCCGGCGTGTGGTGCAGATGGCGGAGGCGGCGAATATCGAGCTGGTGCCCCATTCCTGGCTGACCCACTTGCTGACGGGTTATTCGCTGCAGTTGATAGCCACTTTGCCGCGTGCGCGATTTGTGGAATTCAACGTTGCCCAGAGTGCGCTGACACGCGGCATTGCGCCAGCGCAATTTGCGCTGGCAGCGGACGGCACCCTGGAGATACCCAACGCCGTGGGAATTGGCGTCGATGTTGACGAAGAATTTATTGCCGCCCACCGGGTGAACTAGTCTTTGAGTCACGAGGAGAACCATCCATGCAGCGATTGATCGTCCGCCCAGCAGAGCTTGACTTTGAATCGATCGGTCGACGCGACTACTGGGTGGCACTGGAGCAGGATTCGATCTGGGGTGATCATCTGGTGCCCCTGACCGTGATGGTCGGTCCACAAGCGCGGCCAGGCGAGGGCCTGGTGGTATTTGGCTCCAACCATGGCAACGAATACGAAGGGCCGATGGTGGTGCGGCGGATGATGCAGCAGATGGCAAGCGCCGATGTTTTAGGGCGCATCATCCTGGTGCCGGTGCTCAACCCGGCGGCGTTTCGCGCTGGTACCCGTGACTCCACGCTGGACGACCGCGTCAACCTGAATCGCGCTTTTGTCGATGGGGCTGGCAGCGCCGCCGCGCTGCGCGGTATCACGCACCGCATTGCTGCGTTCGTGCGGACCAGCCTGTGGCAGCACGTGCATGTGGTGATTGACCTGCATGCGGGCGGCCTGGTGGCGCGTTTTGCGCCGATGACCAGTTTTCACCCGCTGGACGACCCGGTGCAGTCGCGGCTGGTTGAGGAGACTGCACGCTGGTTTGGCACACCGTTGGTCATCACCTACCAGAATGAGACGCCGGGGTTGTTGTCCAGCGAAGCCGAGCGCCTGGGGAAAATCACTGTTGGTACCGAGCTGGGCTGGGGCGGCGCGGTCAGTGTCGCCGGTGTGGCGTTCGGCTGCCATGGCGTGTTGGCCGCCGCCATCCACCATGGGCAGTTGCGCGGCACGATTGCACCCATAGCCCACCACGCCGACGGCACGCAGCTACGCGCCGAAATGGTCGACCGGGCGTGTTTTACCGTGGCACCTTACGCTGGGCACTTCGAGCCACTGCTGGAGTGTGGGGCGCGGGTTAAAGCAGGCGACACCGTAGCGCTATTGCATGATTTCGACCGCATCGATCTCGATCCCTGGCCGGTACCGGCCGGTGTGGACGGTGTGGTCATCGCCCAAGCTTGGTCCGCACCCGTGTTGCAGGGCCAGCATATTCTGGTGACCGGACGTGTCACGCCGTTTTTGAGCGCCTGAGCCGCAGCATGCGACAAGCCCGCTACTGGCCGGTTTGACCACGCAGCACGGCCAAGCGCAACA
>JANOCN010000162.1:0-1521 GCA_031412185.1 Betaproteobacteria bacterium
AGACTCAGGTGCTCACCCATCACCTGCACCTGATGCACCGTACCCTCGCACCACAAAACCGCCTCGTCCTTATCCCAGCGCACACCATACCCGCCAAGGCGGCACGGCTGAAATGCGCCACGGCCGTGCATCGGGTAGACCATTTCCTGGCGCAGAGGCAAATCAAAGTGATCTGCGCGCCCGCGATCCGGTTGGCGAATGTGGTCGAGGCCGCAGGTACACAACAAGCCCGAGAAACCACGCATGAAACCACTGCCACCCTCGGCCATCGGGTCGATCAAGTTGGGGTGCCTGAAGCCGGTGCCAGATTGCCAGGCAAAAGGAATGCCTTTGAAATCAAAGCGCCCGAAGTCCATGCTGCGGTCCACCAACACCGTGAAGCAGAGCCCACTTCCAGATTTGAATTCGAGCACACGCATGCCGCGCTCAGGGCCATCTTGCAGCTCAACCAGTTCAACACCGATGACTTGCCGAAAGTCGCCAAGTCGTCTCTGCAAATCGGTTTTGGTGAGGCTTTTCCCAAATAGCAAAGGCATCTTATTTCAGTGCTCCGGTGGTCAGACCCTTGACGATGTAACGCTGCCCCAAGAGCAGGAACAGCAGTGCCGGGATCAAGGCCAGCGCGGCTGTCGCGGCCATTTCGCCGTACTTGATTTCGTAGCCTTGGGCGAATTTGGCGATGGCCACCGGTACCGTGGCGGTTTGTTTGGCGGTCATGTTCAGGGCCACGGCGAACTCATTCCAGCTAAAAATGAACATGAGGATCGCGGTGGCCGCCAGCCCGGGTGCCACCAGCGGAACGATGATCTTCCAGATCAGGTAGGGTGTGGAGCAGCCGTCAATACGCGCAGCCTCCTCGAGCTCAAGCGGCACATCGCGGATGAAGTTGGCCATCAACCACAGCGCCATAGGCAAGTGCAGGGCCATGTGCGCGAGCACCATCCCGGTGTAGGTGTTGTCCAACCCCAGCTCGCGGTACAACGGGAACCAGGCGGCCACCAGGGTAATGGGCGGAATCATGTGAAAGATGACCGACCAGCCCAACAAGGTATGCACCACCCAGCGCGGTGTATCCATCCGCTCCATCGCATAACCACCCAAGGTTGCAGCCACCAGAATCAGCAGGGTGCTGACAGAGGCAATGACCAGGCTGTTGAATGCGTTGGCGAAAAACTCGGTGGTCTTGGAGAACAGTACTTCCTTGTAACTGGCCAGATTGGGCGTGAAAAATATCTCGCCTTGCAACAGCGAGATCTGGGTCTTGAAACCAGCCGCAATGATCCAGATAAATGGCACCAGCACAAAACAGGCAACCACCAGCAGGAACAGGTGCTCAATGCTGAAGCGCTCAGCCCAGCGCGTTTTCATCAGGCATCCTCCATGCTGTGCATTGCGGAATTCGCCTTGGGAGCGGCCCGGCGGCTCATGCCGCCCGCCCCCTGAATCTGGACAAGGTAAGGCCCAACACCAGCATCAGGGCAACGAGAAACAAGGCTGCCACGGACATGGCCGAGCCGTAGC
>JANOCN010000163.1:0-2937 GCA_031412185.1 Betaproteobacteria bacterium
GGCTTCATGGTCGGGCGCAAATACGAGAACGAAGGCATCGCCCGCCATGGCGCCAAGCTGGTCACGGCGGTCGCCACGGCGCAGGTGCCCAAATTCACTTTCATCATCGGCGGCAGCTACGGCGCGGGCAATTACGGCATGTGCGGGCGCGCCTATTCGCCGCGTTTCCTGTGGATGTGGCCGAACGCGCGGATATCGGTCATGGGTGGCGAGCAGGCAGCCGGTGTGCTGGCCACGGTCAAGCGAGACGGCATCGAGAGCCGGGGCGGCACATGGAGTGCTGACGAAGAGGAGGCCTTCAAAGCACCCATCCGCAGGCAGTACGAAGAACAGGGCCACCCCTATTTCGCTACCGCCCGTTTGTGGGACGACGGTGTGATCGACCCAGCCGACACGCGCCGGGTTCTGGCACTAGGTTTGAGCGCATCATTGAACGCGCCGATTCCGGATACCAAATTCGGCATCTTCCGGATGTGACCATGGATCCGAGGATGTGGTTCCAGAATGCACCGCTTTTTGTACGGGATCAAGCCGACGTGGCACAGGGCTTCTTCCGCACGCAGCGTTTGTGCGGAATCAGGCCGACGCGGCACTCAGCGCTGTTCGTGTCATCCCGCCGAGGCGTCCTCGGCGTGTACAAGCGTGTGCGCGAAACTGCAACTGCAACTGCAACTGCAACTGCAACTGCAACTGCAACTGCAACTGCAACTGCAACTACAACCTCGACCGTGCCCGATCTCCAAGCCTCCGAACGCCAGCGCTGCCAAGCGAGCACGGCCAGCGTGACGTCGTTAAACCCGGAACGCTGAATAGTCATCCATGGAAACCCTGCTCAGTCTCTGGAATAACCTGATCGCACCGGCGTCTCGGGTGGTGGCGCAGGGCACACAGTCGCTGGATATGCCGGCGCTGCTCGCGCTGGCCGCAGCGCTCGGGTTTGCAAGTGGTTTGCGGCTGTATGCGGTGCTGTTCATTGCGGGGGTGTCCGGCTGGATGGGCTGGATGGTGCTGCCCTCCGGGCTCACGCTGTTGCAGCATCCGGCCATGCTGCTGGCCAGCGGGTTTATGCTGTTCGTCGAGTTTTTTGCCGACAAGATCCCGGGGCTAGACAGCTTGTGGGATGTGGTGCATTCGGTCATCCGGGTGCCGGGTGGTGCGCTGCTGGCGGCCAGCGTATTTGGTGCCGACCATGCCACGATGGCGGTGGTGGCGGCAGTATTGGGGGGGTCACTGGCTGCGACCTCGTTCGCTACCAAGGCCACTACGCGGGCGGCGGCGAATACTTCGCCCGAACCGTTCTCGAATATCGCCCTGAGCCTGCTGGAAGATGGCCTGGTGGTGGGTGCCATGTGGCTGGCCACCCAGCACCCGCTTATTTTTGCTGTGGCGCTGGTTATTGCGTTGGTGTTGATGGTGCTGCTGCTCATCGCACTGTTCAAGTTTCTGAAAGCTGTGGTGCGCCGGCTTCGCAGCTGGTTTGGCGTGGTCCCGGCGCATTGAGGAAGTTGTATGTTCAACAAGATTCTGATTGCCAATCGGGGTGAGATAGCATGCCGGGTGGCCGCCACGGCACGGCGTATGGGTGTCAAGTCGGTGGCCGTGTATTCGGACGCGGATGCCACTGCCAAACACGTGCTGGCGTGTGACGACGCGGTACACATCGGAGGCAGTGCGCCCAAAGACAGCTACCTGCGTTGGGAGCGCATTCTGGAAGCGGCCAAAACCACCGGTGCGCAGGCGATCCATCCGGGGTATGGCTTCCTGAGTGAGAACGAGGCGTTTGCACAAGCCTGTGCCGATGCCGGGCTGGTGTTCATCGGCCCGCCACCGTCGGCCATCAAGGCGATGGGCCTGAAGGCCGAGTCCAAACAACTGATGGAGCGCGCCGGTGTGCCGCTGGTGCCGGGGTACCACGCCGCCAACCAGGACCAGGCGTTGTTGAAGATGGAAGCTACCAGAATCGGTTACCCGGTGCTGATCAAGGCCAGCGCAGGCGGTGGTGGCAAAGGCATGCGGGCGGTTGACCGTGCCGAGGATTTTGACGCGGCGCTGGCCTCCTGCAAACGCGAAGCCAGCAACAGTTTTGGTGACGATGCGGTACTGATCGAAAAATACGTGCAGCGCCCGCGGCATATCGAGATACAGGTGTTCGGCGATACCCATGGCAACTACGTGTACCTGTTCGAGCGCGATTGTTCGGTGCAGCGGCGGCACCAGATGGTGCTGGAAGAAGCGCCTGCTCCCGGAATGACGGAGCGGCTGCGTGCCGAGATGGGGGCCGCAGCCGTTTCGGCGGCGCGCGCGGTCAACTACGTCGGGGCCGGTACGGTGGAGTTCATAGTTGAACAACGACCGGACGACAGTATGACCTTCTTCTTCATGGAGATGAACACGCGTTTGCAGGTCGAGCACCCGGTTACCGAAGCCATCACCGGGCTGGACCTGGTCGAGTGGCAGTTGCGGGTGGCATGCGGCGAAAAATTGCCGTTGCTGCAGGACCAGCTCCGCATCACTGGCCATGCCATAGAAGCACGAATTTGCGCGGAGAACCCGGACAACAATTTTCTGCCCGCCACCGGCCAGTTGCTGGTGTACGGCAAACCTTTGGCGACCAGTTTCGAGCGCGGCAACCAGGCGCTCCGGGTGCGCATTGACGACGGTGTGCGTGCAGGCGACGCGATCTCGCCGTATTACGACTCCATGGTGGCCAAACTCATCGTCCACGGCGACGACCGCACCCAGGCGCTGGCTCGGCTCGACGAAGCGTTGGCGCAGGTGCATATCGTCGGGCTCAACACCAACGTGCAGTTTCTGCGCTACGTGGTACGCAGCCCGTCGTTTGCACAGGGCAATCTGGACACCGCGTTGATACCACGTGAACAGGCGGTCTTGTTCCAGCAGGAGCCGTTGGGGCTGGCGCTGGCGGTGGCCGCCTCG
>JANOCN010000164.1:0-4657 GCA_031412185.1 Betaproteobacteria bacterium
TCAAGGTCACCACAGCCACTTTGCCAACCTCGGTGCGTACCTGGATTAATTCGTAAGTCATTTTTCACTCCTGTTGCAGTCGGAACCCATCCGTCTGCCTTGCATACTAAGGGAAATCGTTACCCGGTCGACACGGCAGTGGTGGTAAATTGCATTCCCGCATTGAGGCTACAACATGTCTGACCCGACCGTCCTGTACCAAGAGCTGGGAGCGGTGGCCATCGCCACACTGAACCGGTCGCAGTCCCTGAACAGTTTTACCCGCCAGATGCACCACGATCTGTGGGCCGCGCTTGATCGGGCCGAAGCCAACCACGCAATTCGTGCGCTGGTAGTCACCGGAGCCGGGCGCGCGTTTTGTGCCGGTGCAGACCTGTCGGAATTCGATTTCGCACCCGGACCGGACAGCGTGGCGCGGGCTGACCCCGGCCCGATCATCGAGCAAGCCTTCAACCCCACCGTACGGCGTTTGCTGGCCTTGCGCATGCCCACTATCGCAGCCGTCAACGGCGTTGCAGCCGGTGCGGGCGCGTCGCTCGTCATGACCTGTGACATCGCCATTGCAGCCCCTGGTGCCAACTTTGTTCAGGCGTTCAGCAAAATCGGCCTGGTACCCGACGCCGGCGGCAGCTGGTTCCTGGCGCAGCGGCTCGGGCTGGCGCGCGCCATGGCATTGGCCATGACAGGCGACAAGCTTTCGGCCGCCCAGGCGCGCGACTGGGGCATGATCTGGGATGTCGCCGACGACTGTGTGGCAGCGGCCACCGCGCTGGCGCAGCGGCTGGCCGCCATGCCAACGCAGGCGCTGGTGGCAACCCGAACCATCCTTCGCGAAAGCAGCAACCGCACGCTGGAACAACAACTGCAGGTAGAACGCGACACCCAATCGGCGATGGGCAAGACCCAGGATTATTTTGAAGGGGTGATGGCGTTCCTGGAGAAACGCCCACCGAAATTCACCGGGCAATGACGCATGTCTGACCCGACCGCCCGCAACCCGCTGCACGCAGGATGGTCATGAGTGCAGCACCGCTCTACCGCAAGACCACCAAAGGCGGCGAAGCCATCTCGGCGCGCCTGCACGGCGTGGTGGGTCGCTTGCGTTCGTTGCTGATCCTGGTAGACGGCAAACGCACGCAGGCAGAGTTGGTAGCACTCGGTAGTGCGCTGGGCGATGTGGGGCAGATGCTGGGGCAGCTTGAAGCCGACGGACTGATAGAAAACCTGTTGCGTGCTGTGCCTGGGCAAGCGGCGGCGGTTGCAGCGACAAGCGCAGCAACGGCTGTTGGCCCGAACGCCCCACCCCCAGTTGCCCGCCAGCCGGGGTCTACCCTAGCCAGTGTCAAGGCCTTCGCTGCACGTCGGCTGATGGAAACGCTGGGGCCGACCTCGGCATCGCTGTGCATCAAGATCGAGTCTGCCCAAACGGTCGGCGAATTTGTGGAGGCGGTCAAACGCGCCTACGCAATCGTCAAAGATGTTCGGGGTGCGGCAGAAGCCGAACGCTTTGGTGCCGAGGTCGAAGCCAACATGCCTGCGGTGTGAGGGCCTGACAACTTCCTACGCTACCGACAACCAGGCGGCAAGTTGTTTGGCGTCGCGCGCCGCCAGGCGCCAGGTAGTCACCGCCTGGGGCAGCTGCAAAGGTAGTTTGAGCAGACGGCGGTCGCGCGCAACCAGCGCCGTCACCGCTTGCCCTGGCACAACATAAAGCGCCAGGTCATCGAGCCGCATCAAGCGCCAGCTGCCACCGGCTGCTTTGGGTACGGCATCCAAACCGATCCATTCGTCCCCAGCCGCGAAACCGGCTGACTCGGCCGCCCCGCCGCGCAACACTGCCTTGATCAGTATGCCGCTGGATTCGGTAACGCGCAGTCCGAGCGCCTGCGCCATCTGCGCTGGCTCCTCCAGGACGGCCACGCCGTGTTGCTCGAGCAGGTGTTTGAGCGGCAACTCCTGCGTGCTGTGCACCCACAGCGCGATCTCCTGTGTCCACGCTCGACCCGACAACTGCTGCAGCACTGTGCACAGATCACTTTCCTGCATCGGCCCGGCCTTGCAGTGCTTCCACAGACCACGCATCACGGCGTCGAGTGTTGTGCGGCCCTGCGCGCGCAGACTCAGGTCCAGGCACAAGGCGACGGCTGCGCCTTTGGTGTAATAACTTACGGTCGCATTCGGCGTGTTTTCGTCCTGCCGATAGTACTTGACCCAGGCGTCAAAACTCGCCTGTGCGACCGTCTGCACCAGACGCCCGGGGGTCTGCAGCACCTGGTTGATCGACTTGGTCAACAGCTTCAGATAAGTGGCGTCGTCGATCAAGCCGGCACGGCGTAGCAGCAAGTCATCGTAGTAACTGGTGAACCCTTCAAAAAACCACAGCAGGCGGGTGTAGTTTTCGTGGCCGTAGTCATAGTGCGCGAACTCGGCCGGGCGCAGCCGTTTGACGTTCCAGGTATGGAAGTACTCGTGGCTGATCAGGCCCAGCAGCGTGGTGTAGCCTTCGGGTTGTTTGTTGCCGGGCAACAGGGCACTGGCCAAGCGCGGCAAGTCTCTGCGGGTGCAAATCAAGGCGGTGGAGTTCTGGTGCTCCAGGCCACCATAACCATCGTCCACCGCATTGAGCATAAACACGTAGTCCTGCTGCGGCGGTTTTTGGGCCAGCCGCTTGCTGCCAGGCACTCCATGCCAGAGCCGGATCGCGGTCTCGCAGATACGTTGGGTATCGGCGAGCAGCCTTTCGCCGTCAAAAGTGGTGCTGGCACCGGCCACCACAAACCGGTGCCGTACACCACAGGCCTCAAACGTGCCGTTCCAGAACAATCCCATTTCCACCGGGCTGTCTGCCAGCTCGTCATAGTTTGCCGCCCGGTACAGGCCAAACCCGCGGCTGGTGGTGCGCTCGGCAGCCAGACTGGTCGCCACCTGCCAGTTGCGCAAAGACTTGTGCGCCACCAGCTCGAGCGTATGGGCCGATGCCTCCTGGCCCACCACTTGCAGGAACAGGCTGGTGCCGTTGAAAAAGCCGCGGGTGGCATCCAGCCACGCGCTGCGCACCGAGTTGTCGAACGCATAGATTTCGTAACTGACGACCAACGACCCACTGCCGGTGTTGGCAATCTGCCAGGTGTTCTTGTCCAGCTGCAGCACATCGACGGAGCGGCTGCTTTGCCGTGCGCACAGACACTGCAGATTTTTCGAGAATTCGCGGACCAGGTAACTGCCAGGTATCCAGACCGGCAGACTCAGCCGTTGCTGCGCGGCCGGTTTGGCAATTTTCAGGGTGACCCGAAACAAATGCGCATGCGAGTCGGCAATCTCGACCCGATAGCCAACTCCCGCCATGCTACTTGGCGTCGGCGAGGTACTTCTCGACCTGCGTGGCGCTGATCGCGCCTGGCACACGGGAGCCGTCGGCAAACAGCAGCGTCGGTGTGCCGCTGATTTTGTGTTTGCGCCCGAACTCCACGTTGCGGGTCACCGCAGCCTGGTCACAGGCTGGCGTTACGCTCCCAACCACGGCCTGATCGCGCACCATCCAGTCCAGCCAGGCTTTGGCGGGGTCTTTGGCGCACCAGATGTTTCTGGATTTTTCTGCTGAATCGGCACCGAGGATGGGGTAGAGAAACATATGTATCGTGACGTTGTCCACTTTTTGCAGATCACGCTCAAAACGTTTGCAGTAACCGCAATTGGGGTCTTCAAACACCGCCAGCTTGCGTTTGCCGTTGCCACGCACGATCGTGAAAGCGTCTTTAAGGGGCAGGCTGTCAAAACTGATCGCTGACAGCTTCTCGACGCGTTCCTCGGTGAGATTGCGCCGCTGGCGGGTATCGATCATGCTGCCCTGGATCAGGTAGTTGCCCTCGGCGTCGGAGTAGAAAATGTCGGTGCCATTGATGCGCACCTCGTACAGGCCCGGCATGGCACTCTTGCTGACCTCGTCGATATTCTTCATCTGCGGAATGCGTTCGGCCAGGTTCTTGCGAATCGTTGCCTCCTGGGCTCCGGCACCAGCCACAAACAGCAGCACCAGCGCCGCCAGCAGAGTTTTGGTCGGGTTCATCGTTGTTCATTCCCTTCTGTTTGTGCCGCGCCAGAAAATTTCTCTGCGCGCAGCCCCATCGCCTGGCGAGCAACCCACCGCTTGAGCAAGCCGCTATGTTCGAACCCATTCATGCCCCAGCTGCGCACGCCCTGCCACTGCGGGCCAGCACGTGCAAACAATTGCTGCAGGCCATCGGTCACCGTGCCCATCAACGCCACATCTGCCTTGCGTGCGCGCTCAAAACTGCGCAGCAGTTTGCCGTCGTCTACCGCGCGCCAGTAGTCCCGGCCATGAATCCTGGCCGCCAGTTCCTGCACATCGGCCAAGCCAAGATTCAGCCCCTGGCCGGCCAACGGATGCACCGTGTGGGCCGCGTCGCCCGCCAACACCCAGCTTGCACCACCGATAATTCCACACCAGCGCCGGGCTACCGACAACTGCAGCGGCCATGCGGCGCGTTCGCTTACCAGATGCAAGAGCCCCAACTGGCTTTCGCTGGCCTGGTGCAACTGCTGGGCAAACACTTCTGCGCTGGCAGCCATCAACTCCGCTTTGCGGCTCTCATTGACAGACCACACAACCGCCATCGAGTTCCCGGCATCTCCGTCC
>JANOCN010000165.1:0-1780 GCA_031412185.1 Betaproteobacteria bacterium
GGACGGCAAACTCGACGACATCCGACGTTATTGCGAAACCGACGTCATGAACACGTATCTGCTGTATTGCCGTTTCCAGAAAATGCGCGGTGGTCTGCTGGAGAAGGAATACGAGCAGGAGATCACGCGGGTCAAGGATACGCTGGGCGAGCTGGCGCAACGCGAGGCGCATTGGGGTGAATACCTGAAGGCATGGGCGTGAATTTTCTGGCGCATGAGTGAATCTGTGCCGTTGCAGCCCAACTCCGAGGGCGAAAAACTGCGCGTCGAATCGCTCGACATAGATGCGCAGGGCATCGCGCACCGCAGCGATGGAAAAGTTGTTTTCATTGAAGGTGCCTTGCCTTTCGAGCTGGTCAGCGTGGTTACCACGCGCAAGAAGGCCAGCTTCGAGAAGGCCACGGTGACGGCAATCCACCATGAGTCCTCCCAGCGTGTCCGGCCTGTATGCCCGCATTTCGGTCTGCACGAGGGTGCGTGTGGCGGGTGCAAACTTCAGCATCTGCATGTGGACGCACAAGTAGCCATAAAGCAGCGGGTGCTGGAAGACAGCTTGTGGCATCTGGGCAAGGTGAAGCCGCAGTCGATGCTCAGGCCGTTGCAGGGTCCGGCCTGGCAGTACCGTTATCGGGCCCGGCTTTCGGTGCGGTATGTTCGCAAAAAGGGCACCGTACTCGTGGGTTTCCACGAACGCAAGAGCAGTTTTGTGGCCGACGTGAAAGAGTGCCATGTGCTGCCCAAAGCGGTGAGTGGCTTGCTGCTTCCCTTGCGCATGCTGTTGTTGGGCATGCAGGCGCGCGAGACCTGCCCGCAGATCGAGCTGGCGATAGGTGAGGCTGCCGGTGTGCAGGTAATCGCACTGGTGCTGCGCCATCTGGAACCACTGAGCGCCCTTGATCAGGAGCAGTTGCGCGCGTTTGCGCTGGCCAATTCCAGCGCGTGCAGCGGCCAGTCCTGCCAGGTGCAATGGTGGCTGCAGCCCCATGGGCCTGACTCCATCCACCTGCTGGATGAGGGCGGCGCGGAGCTCGCGTACGAACTGCCCGAGTTCGGCGTCCGTATGCCTTTCAAGCCGACGGACTTCACCCAGGTCAACCCCCAGGTAAACCGTGTGCTCGTCACGCAGGCCCTGCGTTTGCTCGCAGTACAAGCCCACGAACGCGTGATCGACTGGTTCTGCGGCCTGGGTAACTTTACCTTGCCACTGGCTACCCAGGCCAGCGCCGTGCTGGGTGTGGAAGGCAGCAAGTTGCTGGTGGCCCGCGCGTTGAACAACGCCAGGTCGAATTCCCGCACTGTCCGCGCGGGAGTCGAAGCGGTCTTGCCTGTTTTTGTCGCAAGGAACCTGTTTGAAATGACTGTCGATATGTTGATGAGTGACGGCACAGCACAGAAATGGCTACTCGATCCGCCGCGCGAGGGCGCGTTCGCCTTGGTCACGGCGCTGGCTGAACTGGCTTCGCTGGGCGATGGTGCAGATCATGCGCCGACGCAGGCAAACGCCAAAGGTGTAGCTGATGCGGTCACCGGACAGATTTCTGGCTGGACAGCTCCGTCCCGGATTGTCTACGTTAGCTGCAACCCGGCCACGCTGGCTCGGGACGCCGGGGTTCTGGTACACCAGGCTGGCTACCGGTGCACGGCTGCGGGCGTGGTCAATATGTTTCCACACACTGCCCATGTGGAGAGTATTGCGGTGTTTGACAAAATCACCTGACATACCACCCGGCAACTCCTGCGTCTCCTGCAATTCGGGCAAATCAGCAAATCAGCAAATCAG
>JANOCN010000166.1:0-2303 GCA_031412185.1 Betaproteobacteria bacterium
TGGCGAAGTTGGCGAAACAGGCGTCCAGGTGATGCAGCGTGTGGTAGCTGCGGTGCGGCTCCGCGTAGCGGCCCAACAAAACGTGCAGCAGCGCCGGGTCGGCACTGGCAACGCCCAGATTGCGCCACATCTGCTGCCAGGCATTCCGATACGACCCAGTGTCCATCTGCATTCCTTCAGGACGTGTTTCGAGGCTTGAGTTCAGGCCACCCAGGCCTCGCTGCGCCGCCACAACTCGGCAGCAAGGTCGGTGTCACGCGCCAGTCTGCTGGGTGTCTTGACCTGGCATTTGTCGTAGTACAGGCCGGTCTGGCCGGCGACCGCCGGGGAACTGGCGCAATACACCGAAGTTGCCGCACCCTGTTCGGTCGAAATCATCGCCAGCTTGATCAGTGCGTCGAGCGGCCACGGCACCGGGCGCCAGATATCAGACGCCACCACCCCCGGGTGCAAGGCATACGTAGTGACGCCGCTGCCGGCCAGCCGACGCCCGAGCTCTGCGCTGAACAACACATTGGCCAGTTTGGAGACGCAATATTCCGCCAGCCCGGCACGGCCCCGCGTGGGCTGGCGCAGCGCGTCCCAATCCAGGCCCGCTGCCCGGTAATGGGCGCGGCTGGCGACGGTAACGATGCGCGCGCTGCCAGACGACTGGATGCGCTCCAGCAGCAACTGGGTTAGAAGAAAAGGGCCGATGTAGTTTGTACCAAAGGCAAACTAGAAACCCGACGCGGTAAAGCCACGCTGCCCGCCCAGACCGGCGTTGTTGACCAGCAGGTGCAGCGGCAGGTTGCGCGCCAGAAACATCTGCGCGCATTGCCGCACCGAGGCCAGGTCGCCCAGGTCGAGCGGCAGCAGTTCTACCGTGGGGTTGCCACTCTCGGCGCGGATGCGCTCCAACGCGCTTTGCGCGCGTTCTGCTGATCGGCAGGCGATAAAAACATGGGCTCCCTGCGCGGCCAATTCGCGCGCTGTCACCAGGCCGATACCGGTATTGGCACCGGTGACGAGGGCAACGCGACCGGAGAGGGGTTTGGATGCAGGGGAAGACATGGTTGCCGCCGCAAAAGCGCAGAGCTTGGAAGCACCAGTCTAAATGACGGCGCACTTCAGCGTAGCGTCTGCGGCGTTAACCGTCTGGCCGTACCAGGCATGCGTGTGCTGCGGTTGGTCGGCGTCTTAGGCCCGCCGCACCCGGCGGCGCGTTATGGCTCCGACGACTCCCAGACCTGCCAGCAGCATGGCGATACCCTGCGGCTCGGGTACGGGCGCGTAGACCCACAATTCGGGATGGTTGATGTCCCCGCCGCCGTTTTCAGATACCAGGTACAGGTAGCCACGGTCATCCATGGTCAGGCCTTCGTGCTGCTGGTCTTCGACACTCAATCCCCCGGTGTTGGGCAGTAGCGCTATCGTCAGCTGGCTTTTGACATTACCTGCCCGGTCCACCTCGATGATCTTGCCCGACTGCTGGCTCAGGATGAGCAGGTTGGCCTGGTCTGCAGCACCTATGTCCGAGAGGTTGGACAAAGCAAACACGTCGGCAAAATCGGCCAGACCGGCGTTGAATGCCAGTTGCGGGCTAAACAGGTTGATCGAGTTGACGGTCGTTGCTGAGCCGTTGCTGGCAGTACCTGCAGCAAAGTTGAGCGTGGTCTGGAAGATGCCTTGTGGGCTCACCTCCTTGACCGCAACAATTCCACCGGTGAGTGGGTCCCAGCTCAGGCCTTCGATCCCGACGTTGCCGATGGTGGTGCCGAGCTTCACGTGCTGCGACCCGCTGTAGGGCAACGGGGTGGCATTGTTGGGCGTGTAGGTGATCAGGCTGACGCTGCGCAGGCGCTCCTCAGCCACGATGAACTGGTTGTTGCCAACGGCCGTGATTCCTTCGGTGTCGTAGTACGCCGTGCCCTGGGGCCTGGTAGCGTCCAGACCAAGTGTCATCACGTCGATTAGCTGCCCGGTAAGGCTCACCTGCACGATGGCGCGGCTTCCGTCGCCCACGATGAACAAGCTGTTGGTAGCGCGGTTCCAGGTCACGCCGGACGCTTCCTGGGCCAGAAAATTTGCCAGTCCGGCACCGCTTTGTTGTGGCAGCGCATAACGGTTTAGCAGACTGTAAGTCGACAGGTCCACGGAGCTTATTGCCGAAGCGGATGCCGACAGAGCGCCAAGCGTGAGCAGGGCACCTAAATGTTTGAATTGCAAGAGGGACTCCCGGGGTGCGCAGTGCGCACGTTGACATGCTGAACAGAGCTGCGCCACGCAGTTGGCGCATTGTTGCGCTCGCGTGTGACAGTTTG
>JANOCN010000167.1:0-2633 GCA_031412185.1 Betaproteobacteria bacterium
CCAATGTGGGCAGGCATCGGTGCCATCGTGGTTGGCGGGCTACTTCTCGTCATGGGCAACAAGAAGGGGTAGGCGCCGCCCGAAGCGGCCAGCCGTTTCCCGGATTCAATCCAGCCTCGCCCCGCTGTAGCTGACCGCCTCGCCCCATTTGCGGGTTTCGGCCTGTTCATAGCTGTTCAGTGCGGCGGCGTCCAGGTAACGCGGCATGCCTCCCGCAGCGCCGAAACGCTGGGCCACGTCGGGGGCGGCCAGCGCTTGCGCCACTGCCGCCTGCAAGCGCGAGACCACAGCAGGTGGCAGGCCCCTGGGGCCGTAGAGCGCCACCCAGCCCGCCGTGTCGAAGTCTTTCAGACCGATGGCTGCACCGGACTCGGAAATTGTCGGCACCCCCGGCAAAACATCCATCCGCGACAAACCGGCAATACCCAAAGCCTTGACCTTACCAGCACGTATTTGCGGCCCGCTGGCGGCGATGGAGTCAAACATCACGGGCACTTGCCCGGACATCACGTCTATCAGCGCTGGGGCAGAGCCGCGGTAGGGTATGTGCACCAGAAAAGTGCCGGTGCGCGCCTTTACCAGTTCCATCGCCAGGTGATTGGTGACGCCGTTGCCACCGCTGGCGTAGTTAAGCTGCCCTGGCCGCGCGCGCGCGTACGCCACCATTTCAGCTATGTTGTTGAACGGTGCACCCGGGTGGGCCACCAGCACAATCCCGACGCTGGCCAGGTGCGCCACGGGCGTGAAATCTGCCGTGGTGTAGGGCCGCTTGCTGTACAGCAGTGGCGCAATTACCTGGGTGCTGGTAGAGCCCACCAGCAGGGTGTAACCGTCGGGCGGGACCTGCTGCATCGACTGGCTGGCCAACACGCCCCCGGCACCGGCCTTGTTGTCGATAACAAACGGCTGGCCCAGCGCAGCCGACAACCCCTGCGCCACCACCCGCGCAAATACGTCGGTGCCGCCACCAGCGGGAAAGCCCACCACCATGCGCACGGGCTTGGTGGGATAGTCCGGTTGCGCCTGCACCAGATCGAAGCCGGTAGCAGCCGCAGTGGCTCCTACCAGGGTGGACTGCAGGAAACTGCGGCGATCCTTGATCATCTTTGCCTGTCTTTCGTAGCGTAGTGATTCAATTGATTCAACTAATTCGGGCGGTCAGCCGAGCACGACACGGTCACGGCCTTCTTCCTTGGCCAGGTACATGGCAGCATCTGCGCGCGCCATCAGCGCGTCTACCGTATCGTTGGCAGGCTTATTGGTCGTGACGCCAATACTTACGGTAAATGGGGCAGGGTGCACCAGCTCGGCAACTTTGGCGCGAATGCGCTCAGCAACCACCCGGGCGACTTCAAGAGAGGTCTCCGGCAGCAGAACCACAAACTCCTCGCCGCCCAGCCGACCCATGGTGTCTGCACCGCGCAACAGTGTGTTGACGGCAGCCACAAACTGGACCAGTACCTGGTCTCCGGCCTGGTGGCCACGGCTGTCATTGATTGCCTTGAAGTGGTCCACGTCTATGAGCAGCAATGACATGACGCGGCCGTGCCGCGTGCACCGCTCCAGCTCTTGTTGGCAGACCTCTGTCAAATGCCGACGTGTCAGTGCGTTGGTGAGGGAGTCGTGGGTTGCCAGATGCTCGAACTCGGCGCGCACCCGGTCGGTCGCCAGCAACACCAGGCTGATGGAAAACAGCAACATCACAAACGGGTACGCAATGATGTACATCAGGTTGTGCGGGGTGTTGTCCAGAATGCCGGTACCCAGCGGGTAAATCCAGGCGTTCGCGAAGCGCAGTATCTGGCTGGCGATGGCTGTGACCAAAATGCCCAGCGCAAACCGGTGGGCAAATGACGAGTTGCCGTGGCTGTACATCAGATGCGCATGGACAGAGAACAAATAGGTCATGGTCAGCACCGAGATCATCAGACGCGGCCGGTAACTCGGGTCGAACACGGTGTAGTAACCCGAAACCAGCGTGAGGCAAACTATCAGCACCATTCGGGGTACAACATTCGGCTGCAGCCCGAAGAACCGCTGGCTTCCCACAAACTGCCAGTACACGCCCATGAAAATCAGCAGGTTGGCACCGGTAATGGACACCAGGTCGGGCGCCTTTCCGCGAGCTGCTGCTGCCAGGCCGCCAAAAAAAAGCAGCGCAGTGGCCACCGACCACTCGCCCAGCCCTCTTACCGAGGGTGGATAGTTGCGCCGCAGAAAATACAGCACAACCGACATCAGCCCGCCCATGATCCCGGTCAGCAGGACGATGGTGCGAGGATCAATAAAAGGTACGGCGGCGCTTGAACCCATTCCTCTGATTATGACGGGGCCGGATTTTTGTCCGGGTAGCAACAGAAGCGGTTGACGCTGCAGCGCCAGCACTCCGGCCGGCGGGCCTGGCAGACATACCGACCATGCAGAATGAGCCAGTGGTGCGCATCCGCCAGATACTGGGGTGGGATCCGTTCAAGCAGCCGGTGCTCCACCTCCAGCGGCGTTTTGCCGGGAGCAAGCCCAGTACGGTTGCCTAGCCGCAGGATATGGGTGTCCACGGCTACCGTGGGTTCGTGAAAGGCTGAGTTCAGCACCACGTTGGCGGTCTTGCGCCCGACGCCAGGCAATGCTTCGAG
>JANOCN010000168.1:0-2962 GCA_031412185.1 Betaproteobacteria bacterium
GAGCGGCATATGCAGCTCATTCACGGATAGCTTCTTGGCCGCCCATCAAACCTGCTGGGTCGCCTTGATCGCAAACCGGGCCGCTGCGCCTTCTGGCTGCGCGTGAAGTTCCCAGCGTCTGGTGTGAAATGCAGCCACCGACGGGCGGTGGGCGATCGACACGATGCCGCCGCGCGCCTTGTCCACCATGGCAAGCAGCCTCTGGTACAGCGTGTTTTCGGCCTCCACGTCCAGCGCACTGGTAGCTTCGTCGGCAAACACCCAGGCCGGCTGCTTGAGCAATACGCGGGCAATCGCCAGGCGCTGCTGTTCGCCACCCGAGAGTTTCTGGCCCCAGGCGTCAGCCCGGTCAAGCTCGGTGGCGAGTTGTGGCAGCAAGGCTTGTTCCAGCGCATGGCGCATCGCCTCGTCGGTGTAGCGCGTGGTCGCTTCGGGATAGGCCAGTGCCTCGCGCAGCGTGCCATTGGGCAGATACGGGCGCTGCGGGATGAACATCGCGTCTGCCGGCCGCGCGACTGCGCCACTGGCGAACGGCCAGATACCGGCCAGCGTGCGAAACAACGAGGACTTGCCGCTGCCCGACGGCCCCTGCAACAAGATGCGGTCTCCCGCCCCGGCGTGCAACGTCGCACCCGCCAGCAAGGCGCTGCCGTCGGGTAGCGAAATCGTCAGCTTATCTGTATCCACGGATGTGGCGTCGCGCGATTCGAGTGCCCGGTTTTCGGCCGCTGCCAGCGTGATGGCGTCGTCGAAACTGGTCAGGCGGTCGGTGGTGGCGCGCCAGGCGGCCAGGCTGCTGTAGTTGTCGACGAACCAGCTCAGCGAGTCCTGTACCCGGCCAAATGCAGAGTTGATCTTCATCAGGTCACCGAGCTGGATGGCACCACTGAAATAGCGTGGTGCCGCAACAATCATCGGAAAGATGACCGCCGCCTGGCCGAAGAAGCTGGTGAACCAGATCAGGTTCTTCTGCGCCTTGATAAGCGCCAGGTAATTGGCCAGCACCGACAGAAACCGCGTGTGCAGATGCGTTTTTTCCACCGCCTGCCCACGGTCCAGCGCAATCGCTTCACTGTATTCGCGCACCCGTACCATGTGGTGGCGAAAGTCGGCTTCGCGGCGCTGCTGCTCAAAGTTGAGCCAAATCTGGGGTCGGCCCACGTAATGCGTAATCACGCTGCCGGCCAGGCAATAAAGCACCGCCATCCAGACCATGAACCCGGGAATGGAGTAGCTGTTGCCCCCCAGGGTGACGGCAAACGCGCCCGACAGGCCCCACAGGATGCCGACAAAACTCACCAGCGTGACCACCGCGTTGAGCAAACCCATGGACAGACCGACGGTCTGCGCGGTGAAACCGTTGACGTCTTCGGAGATGCGTTGGTCCGGGTTGTCCGGATTGGCGCTGGTATCGCCCGAAAAACGTGCCAGCTCCATGCGGTAGAAGGCATTGCTGCCCAGCCAGCGTTGCAGGTAGTGCGCAGTCATCCATTTGCGCCAGTCCATCTCCAGCATCTGGGTCAGGTAAAAGCGGTACACCGCAATGATGATGGCGATAAATGCCAGGTAGCTGAAACGGCCGATCTGCGTCCAGAATACCGCCTGGTCCTTGTTTTGCAAGGCATCGTAAAAAACGCCGTACCAGTCGTTGAACAGTACCGCCATATAAACCGACGCCAGGTTCAGCACAACAATGGCGGCTAACATGCCGCGTGCCTTCCATTTTTCTCCCGACTGGAAGTAGGGCGCAGATAACTTGACAACCCGCAACACAAAGGCCTTGAAGCTGGTGAACTTGGCGGAAAGTGGCATGGTGGATGGTCGCTAGGTGGTGGGGTGGAAGGCGTGGTCTCAGGGCGGCGGGTTGGATATGCCGCTGGCCACATGGCCTGAAGGAACATGCCGGGCGGCCGACTCGATGTGCCCGGTCTGGTCGTCGAAAAAGAAGTCGGGCTCGAACTCGCGCAGGAATTCGCCCTTGGCCAGGCCGCCCAGGAACATCGCCTCGTCCACCTCGATGTTCCAGTCCATCAGCGTGCGGATGGCGCGCTCGTGCGCCGGGGCGCTGCGCGCGGTGACCAGCGCGGTGCGAATACGCATGCGCGGGGTGCCTTCCTGCTGCTGCCGCTGCAGCGCGGCCAGCAAGGGCTTGAAAGGCCCGGCCAGCAGCGGTTGCGAGGCCTTCTCGGTCTCGTGTTTTTGAAACGCCGACAGCCCGTCGCGCTGGTACACCTGTTCGGCCTCGTCGCTGAACAAAACCGCGTCGCCATCGAACGCAATCCGCACCTCATGCGGATGGGCCTCGCTGGCGTGCGCCGACTGTGGGTAGACCTGGGCCGCCGGTACCCCGGCTTCCAGCGCAGCCCGGACATCGCTCAGGTGGGCCGACAAAAACAGGTTGGCATGCAGGGGTTTCAGGTAGCGCCAGGGCGGTTGCCCGCGCGTGAAACTGCCACGCTGTATCGACAAACCGTAGTGGCTGGCTGAGCGGAACACCCGCATGCCCGACACCGGGTCGTTGCGCGACAGGATGACTACTTCCACCGGTTGGGTCGCCAGTTTTTGCACCACAGGGACGGTTGCCGACGCGCCCATATCCGGCTGCGGCGTGTCGTTGAAGGCCAGCAGCTTGCGCACCAGCGAAAACGCCACACCGGGCTTGGCCGGCAGGTCCAGCCGCTCCAGCTGCAGCGCCATATATGCCCGGTCCCGGTGTTGACCCAGCCCCTGCTCAAACACCGTGTTTTCTTCTTCAAAATCAAACAGCGCCCGCGACGAAATCGCCACCACCAGTTTGCCTTCTAGAGACGCACTCATGTCTGCAAAAACATACGGTACGCCGGGTTCTGCGTCTCCTCGACATACGGGTAATCCAGCGCGTCCAGAAACTCGGCAAAGGCCGCGTCGTCTGCCTCCGGCACCTGCAGGCCGACCAGAATTCGGCCGTAGTCGGCACCCTGGT
>JANOCN010000169.1:0-3596 GCA_031412185.1 Betaproteobacteria bacterium
ACAACCCGGCCATCCTGCATGGTGGGCCGTTTGCCAATATCGCCCATGGCTGCAACAGCGTGACGGCTACGCAAGCTGCGCTCAAACTCGGTGAGTACGTCGTGACCGAGGCAGGTTTTGGGGCCGATCTGGGGGCCGAGAAATTTATTGATATCAAGTGCCGCAAATCCGGACTGCGTCCCGACGCGGCGGTGGTGGTAGCCACTGTGCGGGCACTGAAGTACCACGGCGGTGTAGACGCCCAGGACTGGAACTCGCCCAATCTTCCAGCGCTGGAAAATGGCCTGCCGAATCTGGAGCGGCATGTGCACAACATCCGGCACCACTATGGTCTGCCGTGTGTGGTGTCGATCAACCATTTCACTTCGGATACCCAGGAAGAGCTAGATCTGTTACGCCGCCACATGGACCGCCTGGGGGTGCCCGTGGTGGTAGCCCGGCATTGGGCGGATGGCTCCGCTGGAGCCGAAGAGCTGGCGCACATGGTGGTGAAATTAGCCGAGTCTGGCACGGCCAGCATGCGTTATGTGTACCAGGACGCGGACAGTCTGTGGGACAAGATGAGAACCATCGCGACCACGATCTACGGCGCTGCAGATATTTCAGCCGATTCGGCCGTCCGCGCAAAAATTGCCAAACTGCAGCAGGATGGTTTTGGCCACTACCCGGTGTGTGTGGCCAAGACGCAGTATTCTTTTTCGACCGACCCTGCGCTGCGTGCGGCGCCCACAGCCCATGTGGTGAACGTGCGGGAAGTCCGGCTGGCAGCGGGTGCCGAGTTCGTGGTGATGATCTGCGGCGAAATCATGACCATGCCCGGGTTGCCGCGCGAGCCCGCGTCATCGCGCATCGATATCGACGACGACGGGAAGATTTCAGGCTTGTTTTGAGCTGAGGGCGCAAGAGGCAATGCAGCCGCGCCCGCGCTACGGCGGCACGCCCTGGCGACGCAGCGTCAGCCTTGTGCCACCGGCCGTTGCGGGTCGCTGCACCATTCGCTCCAGCTACCCGCATACAGTGCCTGCCGACCCAGACCGGCGAGTTCCATGGCGATCAGGTTAGGTACGGCACTCACGCCGCTGCCGCAATGGTGAACTGCGGTATTCGGGTCCTGGCCTGCCAGCAGCGCACTGAGCTCAGCTTTGAGCAGCTCTGCCGACTTAAATTTGCCATCGGGACCCAGGTTGTCGCCGAACGGCCGGTTCAAGGCACCTGGTATGTGCCCGCCCACCGGATCCAGCGGTTCCACTTCGCCGCGGTAACGCGGTGCGCCACGGGCATCAATGACAGTCTGCGATGGGCGGCCGAGACCGGAGAGTACCTGCGCCGACGTTGCCAGCCGGGCGCGCTCTGCGCTCAGCAAGAAGGGCTGTTCCGCGTGCGCTGTTGGTGGCCCGCTGGTCACCACGCCACCAGCCGCGTGCCAGGCCTGCAGGCCGCCATCGAGCACAGCGGCGGGCTCATGCCCAGCCCATTTGAGCATCCACCACAGGCGGCCGCAGTAGTTGGCACCTTGGCGGTCGTACACCACTGCCTGCATCCGGTTGTGGAACCCGACACTCCCCAACCACGCCGCAAAATCCTCGCGTGTCGGTAGCGGGTGGCGTCCGCCACTGGCACTGCTTGCCCCGGCATGGGCGCTCAGGTGCAGGTCCAGGTTGGCGCGCACCGCACCCGGTATGCGGGAATCGAGGTATTGCTGGTCGCCGGCCTGCGGTTTCATGAGCTCGAAGCTGCAGTCGAACACCATCAAAGGTACGCCACTGGCGATCTGAGCCTGCAGTTGTTCGGCCGAAATCAGAGTGGTGTAGGTCATTTTCACCCAGTCGTGCGGGCACGCCCGGACATGCTGCGGCGGTACCACTCGTGAAACTGCTGCATGCCGTCCTCCATCGGGCTCTGGTAGGGGCCACATTCGTTGTCGCCGCGGCGCATCAGTGCCTGGCGCCCGGCGTCCATACGAAGGGCGATTTCGTCATCCTCCACGCAGGTTTCCATGTAGGCGGCCTGCTGCGCATCGACGAATTCGCGCTCGAATGCAGCAATTTCTTCGGGGTAATAGAACTCCACCACATTCAGGGTCTTCTGCGGCCCCATCGGGTGCAGCGTGGACACAGTCAGCACATGCGGGTACCACTCCACCATGATGTGGGGGTAATAGGTGAGCCAGATAGCACCGTATTTGGGTGGGTGGCCGTTTCTGTAACCCAGCAACGCGTTTTGCCAGCGCTTATAGACCGGGCTGCCAGCCTTGCCCAGGCGGTTGGCCACACCGACGGTCTGCACCGAATAGTTGTCCTTGAACTCCCATCGCAGGTCTTCGCAGCTCACGAAGCTGCCCAGCCCCGGATGGAACGGGCCCACATGGTAGTCCTCCAGGTAGACCTCAATGAAGGTCTTCCAGTTGTAGTTGCATTCATGCAGCTCCACATGGTCCAGCACATGGCCGGAGAAGTCCAGATCGGCCAGTGGGCCCAGGCCCGCCAGGTCCGAAGCCACATTGCGTGCAGAGGCTTCAAACAGCAGGCCGTTCCACTGCTGCAACGGGTAGTTGTTCAGGTTCAGGCAAGGGTCTTTGGCAAAGTGGGGGGCACCCATGAGCGTGCCTGCAGGTGCCGTAGCGCCGCCGCTGTAGGTCCAGCGGTGCAGCGGGCACACGATATTGCCAGCCGCCGCGCCGGGCTGGTCTACCAGCAGGCTGCCGCGGCCCTTGAGCATGATCGCCTGGCGGTGGCGGCACACGTTGGAGACCAGTTCGATACCGCTGGGGGTATGCACCAGGGCGCGCCCCGATCCTTCCTGCGGCAGGGTGTAGTAGTCCCCCACGTCGGGAACGGCCAGCTGGTGCCCCGCGTAACGTGGCCCTGGCTCGAAGATCAACCTTTGCTCACGCAGGTACTGCGCTTCGTCAAAGTAGCTTGAAACTGGTAATTGGCTGAAGGCCTGCTGCAGCTGAAGACTTAAATCAGACATCGGTGTCCCGACCTAATTTGCCCACTATTCCTGTGAACAGCGGCCAACGGTGGCAAGGGAGCCGGCCGGGGCCGGAGCAAGAAGGGGCCGATTGTACCTGCGGGGTTTGCAGCACCGGTTACATTGGCTTGCATGAAGGCAACAAAGAGTCCACGCAAAGCCGGTGCCATCGCGGTGTTTGCAGTAGCGTGCCTGTGTTTCCCGGCGCTGGCCCAGGCACCAGTGGATGTCCGCATCGCGCTTGTCATCGGCAATTCCAGCTATGCGGGAGCCCCGCTGGTGAACCCGGCCAATGACGCCCGGGCCATGGGCGATACCTTGCGCGGGCTGGGTTTTACGGTGATCGAGCTGCGCGATGGCCGCAAGCAGCAGATGACCGAGGCGATTGTCAAGGTACGTGAAGCACTGCAGGGCAAACAGGGTGTGGGCATGTTGTATTACGCCGGGCACGGCCTGCAACTGGACTGGCGCAATTACATGGTGCCGGTCGATGCCAAACTGGCCCAGGCCTCCGACGTGCCGCTGCAGACGGTGGATGTGAACAGTGTCATCGACGCCTTCAAGGCTGCTGGCAACCGCATGAATATCGTGGTGCTCGACGCCTGCCGCGACAATCCGTTTGC
>JANOCN010000170.1:0-3577 GCA_031412185.1 Betaproteobacteria bacterium
GCACTCGCTCTGCGTCCGGGCGGGGTGTTGCCACTGCGCGGTTTGTGGGAGTTTTTGTTTCTTTCACCGGTGGTGCTGCCAGCGGTGGTGCTGGCCATCGGGCTGCTGATTCTGGCGTCGAATCTGGTCGGCGGGCCATCCATGGGCATGCTGCTGGCAGGCCATGTAGTTATCAGCTTGCCGTATGTGGTGCGCACGGTCACAGCAGTGCTGGCCGGTGTGGACCCGGCCACCGACGACGCGGCCCGCGTGATGGGCGCGTCTGCCTGGCAGCGCCTGACGAAGGTGACGCTGCCGCAGGCCAAGGCCGGCATTGCAGCCGGTGCCGTGCTGGCGTTCATCGTGTCGTTCGATGACGCGGTGCTGGTGCTTTTTCTGCGAGCGCCCACGCTCGAGACGATTCCTCTGCGGATTTATGCCGGGCTGGAGTTCAGCCCCGACCCGGGCGTTGCGGCAGTCTCGACCTGCCTGATCCTGCTGGCGGCGCTGGCCGTGGGTCTGAGCGACCGCCTGCTCGGTGGCAAGCAGGTGGTGGGCTGATGGCTGCCGTCACGCTGCACGGAATCGGCAAAAGGTTTGACACCACGCTGGCGGTTGATGGCGTCGATCTCAGCGTGGCGGACGGTCGTTTTGTGGCCTTGCTTGGCCCATCGGGTTGCGGCAAGACTACCTTGTTGCGCATGATCAGCGGCCTGGAGGCACCTAGCACGGGCACCATTGCCATCGGTGGGCGCGACGTGACGCAGTTGCCACCAGAGCGGCGCAACGTTGGTTTTATGTTCCAGTCTTACGCGCTGTTCCCGCACATGACGGTAGCCGAAAACCTGCGTTTTCCGCTGCGCATGCGTCGTGGCCTGTCGCGTGCCGAGGAAGACGCGCGCGTAAGCCGCGCGCTCGCGCTGGTCCGCCTGCCGGAGCTGGGTACCCGCAAACCTGGCCAGTTGTCGGGTGGGCAGCAGCAGCGGGTGGCGCTGGCGCGGGCATTGATCGACGAGCCCGACGTCTTGCTGCTGGATGAGCCTTTGTCAAACCTGGACGCGCGCCTGCGCGACGAGATGCAGCTGGAGCTGGTGGAGTTGCGTCGCCAGATACCGATCACCACCATCATGGTGACGCATGACCAGCACGAAGGTCTGGCGCTGGCCGACGAGATCGTGGTGATGCGCGCTGGCCGCATCGAGCAGGCCGGTACGCCCGATGCAGTGTATGCCGCCCCGAGTACGCCATTTGTCGCAGACTTTCTGGGTGCCGCCAACCTGGTGCCCGTCACGGTGGCGGGGGGCCTTGCCTCCTGGCCGGATGGGTCGACCACCCCCATCGACGCAGCGCCGGGTAAATACACATTGATGCTGCGCCAGGAGGACATTACGCTGGTGAGCGCCGCCGCACCGGCGGAGGTCGAAGTGCCAGCGCGGGTGATTGCAGCAGCTTTTCGCGGAGCCGGCTTTCAGCTTTCTGTGGAAGCCGGTGGCGCGCGCCTGCGACTGCTGGCACCGGCCCATCTGCGCCACAAACTTGGCGACCCAGTGCGCATCGGCTGGCGGAAGACTGCGGCGCGCTTACTCTGATGTTGCGCTTTTACTCCGGTTTGATCCCGGCGTCGGCGATGACCTTTTTGTAGAGGTCGAATTCGCTGGTCATCAAACTGGTGAATTCTGCCGCCGTGTTGCCTACCGGAACGATGCCTTTATCCTGCAGCGCCGCCCGTGCGGCCGGTGTGCGCAGAAACGCCTGGATTTCGCCCGACAGTTTGTTGACGATGGCCGCTGGTGTGCCTGCGGGTGCCATGATGCCGTGCCACGGCTTCACATCGAAACCGGGTACGGACTCGCGCAGCAGTGGCACGTCGGGCGCAAAAAATGCACGTTCGGCCGAGGCGACGCCGAGCGCGCGAAGCTTGCCGCTTTGCACATGCGGCCACGAAGTGGTGGCTGCATCCATCGCCGCGACCACCTGGCCGCCGAGCAGGTCGGACACCATCGGTGCTGACCCTTTGTACGGCACGTGCACCATGCTGGTACCGGTCTTTTGCAGGAACAGTTCCATGCCAATGTGCAACGAGGAGCCGACACCGGACGAGCCGTAGCTGAGTTTGCCGGGGTTGGCTTTGAGGTAGGCGACGAACTCGGCCAGCGTCCTGGAGGGCACTTTCTCGCTGTGCACCACCAGGATCAGCGGTGTCACGCCGATCAACGAAATCGGGGCGAAATCTTTCACGGGCTGGTACGGAAATGCGGCCGGATTGAGCGCCGGGTTGATTGCGTTGGCAGCGATGTTGCCCATGCCGATGGTGTAGCCATCGGGTGCCGACTTGGCCAATGCAGACAGGCCGATGGCCGAACCGGCTCCAGGCCGGTTGTCGACGATCACCGGTTGGCCCCAGGTCTTTTGCAGATGGTCCCCCACAAGCCGCGCCATCGCGTCGGCAGCACCCCCCGGCGGCACCGGCACAATCAGGCGGATCGGTTTGGAAGGGTAGGTGTCCTGTGCGTGCACCGCATGGGCACCGAGCAGACCGGCAAGCAGAAGCAGACGGCTCAGGGAAACGATAAATCGGCGCATGGGTGCTCCTTCAGGAAAAATGAGGGCGGTGGCAATTGGCGATGGGGCCTCAAGCGGGTGCATTGGATTGCCCCCCACGTTATCAGGCCAGCGACTGGTCTGGCAACAGCAAATCGCGGATATCGGCCAGGAAGGCTTCTACGTCGGCCATATCCAGTTCGTCCAGCTGCGGACCCGCAGCGCGTTGGTAGCGTGACGCGATCAGGCCGCGCCGCTGCAGCACGTATTTGGTCAGCGACCAGCGGAACACCGCCTGGATGTTCAGGATCGGCAACATCCGCATGAACAGCGTGCGCACCGCGTCTGTGTCGCCACGTCGGTGGGCCGCAAACAGCGCCACATGGATTTCGGCCAATTCGATAGCCGGCATGGTGCCGGCCGCACCACGGCGTAGTTCGTCGGTGATGTAGCGCCCGCCCGCGCCCCCAAAGACGCCTTGCAGCGACGCCGGTGCCTGCGCGCGCACCATCGTCAGTCGCTGGCCGCTGGGCAATGTCTCTTCCTTGATGTAGCGCACCTGCGGCACCTCGCGCGTGATCTGCAGCAATACCTCGGGTGCCAGGCCCGCACCTGCCGGTGCCGGCACGTTCTGCAGCATGATGGCCACCTCACCCGTGGCCTTTGCGAGCTGCTGGAAAAACGCCGCCTGCTCTTGTGGCGCTACCCGGGCAGGCGCAGCAACCATCCAGGCGCCAATGCCCTCGCTGCCCAGTTCGCGCACCAGCCGCAAGGTGTCATCCAGGCTGCTTGCGCTGGCACCCACAATGACCGGGACGCGGCCCGCAACCTCCTGCAAGACCAGCCGTGTCAGTGCAAGCCGCTCGTCCAGTTGCAGTTCGGCGACTTCGCTGGCGACGCCAGGATAGGTGACGCCATCCACACCGCAGCGCAGCAGGTAGCGCACCAGTGCGCGCAGACCCACCGTGTCGGGTTGGCCGCCGGCGTCGAATGGCGTGGGTAACACTGGGAATACGCCCCCCAGTGGGATGTGATGTGGGTGGACGACGTGTGCGCG
>JANOCN010000171.1:0-4989 GCA_031412185.1 Betaproteobacteria bacterium
TCGCAGTGGGCGAGCAACCGCACCCGGTCCTTGCGCGGAAGGCGGTCAATCAGAAGATTCTCGACGGTGGCCAAAATGGACTCTCCAGTGCGCTAGTTGCAGACCCCCGCACAGCGGAACGGGAGCGCGCTGAAGTCGCCCTGCTAGCGAGACCCGGAGCCAACCAGGCTCAGAGCGGGAGAAGTATCGAATAAGGCATCAAATGCAGCTCAAGCAGCCAATGGCATTGGCAACAGACGCCGGTACTCCCGGCCGGCACCTGCATAACACTCGCACGTGCGTTGCTCCAGCCGACCCCGGTCGAGTACGCTGATATGCCCCCGGCTGTACCGGATAACCCCGGCCAGTTGCAGCTTGAGTGCTGCGGCCGTAACTCCCTCGCGGCGCACACCCAGCAAACTGGCCAATAGTTCCTGTGTCATTACCAGCTGGTCGGAAGGCAACCTATCCAGCCCCAGGAGAATACGGCGGCAAATCTGCTGATCGATCGAGTGGTAGCGGTTGCACATGGCCGTCAGGGCCATCTGAGAAATCACCGCTTGCGTGTAGCGCAGCAACAGCGTTAACACGGGGCCAGGGGAGTCGACCGCATCTTTCACCAGTTGGGCATGCAGACGATACGCTTTGCCGGCACTTTGCACCACCGCCTGGCTGCAAGTGGCGTCGCCGCCCATAAACAGTGATATGCCGACCACCCCATCGTTGCCCACCACGGCCACCTCGGTCGAACCCCCGTTCTGCGTCAGGTACATCAGCGACACGATCGCTGTGGTGGGGAAATAGAGGTAGGCCGGCGTGCGGCCGGATTCGCTGAGCACCTGTCCCAATTCCAACTCGACAGGCTCCAAAAACGCCTGCCAACGCTCCCAGTGCGCGTCGGGCAGCGCGGCGAGCAACTGGTTCTGTCGCGTATCACGCTCGCTGCAAGGTTGTCGGTTCATAGAGCACTCGCTGTGTGGTTCGAGTACCCATGATCAAGCTTGCGCTCAGCCCGCGCTATCGGCCACAACCGTCTGCAGTTGTGGGTTGCTTCCTACAGCTTCGTAACACCTCCGTTACAAAAGGTGCCGGTTAGGTTGACTCCTGAAGAGGTAACAACCGGTCGTATTCTTTTTTGACGACCGCGTAACACTCGCAACTGCGGCGCTCAAGCCCAGGTCGGTCCAGCACAGAAATACGCCCGCGCGCGTAGCGGATCAGACCCGACTGTTGCAGTTTCAGCGCGCCTTCAGTGACACCTTCACGGCGCACACCAAGCATGTTGGCGATCAGCTCCTGCGTCATCACCAGCTCGTTACCCTCCAGGCGGTCCAGACTCAGCAGCAGCCAGCGGCACAGTTGCTGGTCCAGCGTGTGGTGCCGGTTGCACACCGCCGTCTGCGACATCTGGGTAATGAGTGCCTGGGTGTAGCGCAGCAGCAAGTGCAATACTGGGCCGGCCCGGTTGAACTCGTCCTTCAAGTGTTGCGCCTCAAGGCGAAAACCCTGGCCAGCACTCTGCACCACTGCGCGGCTTGGGGTGGACTCACCTCCCATAAAAAGCGATATGCCCACGATACCTTCGTTGCCTACCACGGCAATTTCGGCTGAAGAACCGTTTTCCATGACATACAGCAATGACACGATGGAGCTGATCGGGAAATAGACGTGGGTCAGCGTGGCACCCGCTTCGTACAGCACCTGGCCCAGCGGCATTTCAACGGCTTCCAGATGCGGCAGCCAACGCTCGATCTCGGGTATCGGCAGCGTGGCCAGCAACTGGTTATGTGTCGGCTCGACGGGTCTGGCCATGGTGGCGCTCCTGATCGCAATGGTTTTGCGAACGGCCCCGGTAGGGTACTGCGCAGAAATCCAATTCTACGCAGCCAATTTGCAAACCTGTGTGCGTTAGCGTACATCGCTTTCCTGGCGATTGCCAGCGAAAAGTAACTCCCGCCGGTAGTCTCAGCTCTGCGAGGCCCGTCGCAAAGTCTCTATCACCGGCCGGCGCAGCACATCACGCAAACCCCACCAGCCAGCGGCCATCGCCAGCAGGGCACCGGTCAACGCGCCCACCAACGGCACCACAGGCGATGCGGTCCACTCAAAACCAAATACGAACTTGGCCAAGCCCCAACCCACCACCATCGCGACCAGGCTGGCCAGCAAGCCGGCCAGCAGGCCAACACCCGCCAGCTCCGCGCGCTGCACCTGGCGCAACAGTGCTGCCTGGGCACCCACGGCGCGCATGATGGCAAATTCACGCGCGCGTTCTTCACGCGTGGCGGTGATGGCGGCAAACAGCACCACCAGGCCTGCCGCCAGGGTGAAGCCAAACAGGAACTCGACCGCACGCACCACCTGGTCCAGCACGCGCTGAATCTGCGACAACGTAGCGCTTACGTCGACATTGGTGATGTTGGGGAAGTTGCGCACCAGCGTGTTGTCAAACCCCTTGACCACGGGTGCCTTGAACGCGCTCATGTACGTCACCGGAACATCGGCCATCTTGCTGACCGGGTAGATCGCATAAAAATTCGCCCGCATAGAGCCCCAGTCGACCTTGCGCAGCGACGTGATTTTTGCGTCTACCGGCATACCGCCAATATCAAACCGCAAGGCATCGCCGAGTTTGAGGTTCAGCGTGGTGGCAATGCTTTCTTCCACGCTGATGGCCCCGGCCTCCTCATCGGTCCAGCGCCCGGCAATCACCTCGTTGTGCTGCGGTTTGGTAGCGCTGTGCGACAGGTTGAACTCCCGGTCGATCATGCGTTTGGCGCGGTCGTCGGCAAAGTCGTCGGGGGCTACCGACTTGCCGTTCACCGCCACCAGCCGACCCCGGATCATGGGGAACCAGTCGTAGTTTTTCACGCCCGCATCGCGCAGATTTTTCTGGAATGCATCGCCCTGGTCGGGCATGACGTTGATGACAAAACGGTTCGGTGCGTCCGGCGGTGTAGCTTTGCGCCAGCTACTGATCAGGTCGGTGCGCAGCAACACCAGCAACACCAGCGCGAGCAGCCCCACCGCCAGCGCACTTACCTGCACCACGGCGTAGGCTGGGCGCGCGGAAATCTGGCGCGTGGCCAGCACCAGCCAGCGCGGCGCGGTTGATTCGCTGACGCTGCGACGAAGCAGCTTCACCGCCAGCCAGCTCAGCGCCGCAAACAGCAACACGGCCCCGGCAAATCCGCCCACTGCGATCAGGCCGAGCATCAGATCGCTACTGGCTGCCAGCAGCAAGGCCGCAAATCCCGCCACACCGATACCGAGGACCGCCAGCGAGGCTGGTTTCAGATTGCCGACATCGCGGCGGATAACCCGTAGCGGCGGCACCTGGGCCAGTTGCAAAACTGGCGGCAAACCAAACGCAAACAGCAGCGTCAACCCCATTCCAAGACCAAACACCACCGGCCACAGACTGGCGGCAGGCAGGGTGGCATCGACCAGACCAGCCAATAACAGAACAAACACATAATGCACGCCATAACCAATCGCAACACCCAGCGCGCTGGCGGTTATGCCGATGACGGCAAACTCGAGCGTGTAACTCAGGGCAATGGTGCGCTGGCTGAGGCCCAACACGCGCAGCATGGCGCAGTCGTCCAGATGATTGGCGGCGAAACCGCGCGCCGCCAGCGCCACCGCAACGGCGCTGAGCATGGCCGCCAGCAGCGCCACCAGATTCAGGAACTTTTCGGCCCGGTCCATGGTCTGGCGCATCTCAGGCCGGCCGCCTTCGAGCGACTCCACCCGCACGCCGCGCACCTCGGGTTTCTCGATCTCCTGCAACGCCCACTGGGCGAACTGCTTGACCGGCGGGTCTTCCCCTGCGACCGCAAACCGGTAGGTCAGGCGGCTGGCCGGCTGCACCAGCCGCGTCGCTTCCAGGTCGGCGCGGTTCAGCATCACCCGTGGCGCAAAGTTCATGAAACCGCCGCCGCGGTCCGGTTCGAGCACAATGATGCGGCTGATGCGCAGCGTGGCATCTCCGAGCAACAAACCGTCGCCCATGGCCAGGCCCAGCGCCTCCAGCAACGGGGCATCCACCCACACCTCTCCTTTGGCAGGAACCTCGCGTGTGGTCTGGCCCGGTGTATCCGGCGTGGGTGCCACCGTGAGCCGCCCACGCAGCGGATAACCTGCCTCCACCACCTTGAGCGCCACCAGTTTGCTGGCACCGCCCTGGCTCTCGGTGGCGCGCCCCATGGTTGGAAAACCGACCGTGGTCGAAGACTGCAGACCGAGCGAGCGGGCCTTGTCGATAAATGCCTGGGGGGTGGTCTTGTCGCTCGACACCACCGCGTCGCCGCCCAGCAGTTGGCGGGCATCGCGCTGCAGGCCACCCTGAAGCCGATCGGCAAAGAAACCGACCGCCGTGAGTGCTGCCACAGCCAGCGTAACGGCCACCATCAGCAGGCGCAATTCACCTGATCGCAGGTCGCGCCACAGGCTGCGCAAGCCGATTCTGACAAATTGGGTTTGCATGGATGCCATGGTACTTCACGGCCCTGCACACTGAGGCCCCGGGTTGCCAAAAGCCCGACACTGGCCGGGTCGAATGGCGCTGGAAGTCAGTGCCTCAAACCAGCAGCGCCCGGTGTTCGCGCACGGCTGCCCGGACGATGGTGTTCAGTTTCTGCTGGCTCGCCGCATCGTCTGCCAGCGCCAGAAACGCACGCCGCATCCTCGGGTCCCAGAATTTCTTCAGGTGGGTGGCAAAACCCTTCAGCGCCTCCTCGTGGTCTGGCATGGACTCGAAAAATACGCCAATCTGGTTGGCCATGCGGATCAGGTTGTCGTTGTTCATGCGGTGTGCAGAACAATCCGCTCCTGGTGGCAGTAGATACAAAGGTCTTCGCCGCGTGCAAAACCGAGCAGAGCGACCCCGGCATCCCGCGCCACGTCAATGGCCAGCGCCGTGACACCCGATACCGCCGCAAGCACGGTCACCCCGGCGCTTGCCGCCTTCTGCACCATCTCGTAGCTGGCCCGGCTGCTGATCAGGAT
>JANOCN010000172.1:0-2262 GCA_031412185.1 Betaproteobacteria bacterium
CCGAACATCATGCGCAGGAAGTTGCCCGAGTAGCTCAGGTCGTTCTTCGGGTACATGTAGGGCTGACCAATGCCGTACTTGTACGACATGGCCACCAGCGTGGGCATCTTGGCAATGAGGCGGATCGCGGCGATTTCTCGGTGCTTCGGATTGTTGATGTCCGTGCTGTCATGGTAGAAGGCCGACAGACCGCCGACGAGGCCGGTGAGCACCGCCATGGGATGGGCATCACGCCGGAAACCCCGCAGGAAAAACTGCATCTGCTCGTTGACCATGGTGTGGTTGATGACGAGCTTGTGGAAGGCCTCGCGTTCCACGTCATTGGGCAGTTCGCCTTTGAGCAGCAGGTGGCAGGTGTCGAGGTAGTCGCACTGGGTGGCGAGCTGCTCGATGGGGTAACCACGGTACAGCAACTCGCCCTTGTCACCGTCAATGTACGTGATGGCCGACTGGCAGGCCGCTGTAGACAAAAAGCCCGGGTCGTAAGTAAACATGCCGGTTTGTGCGTACAGCTTGCGGATGTCGATCACGTCAGGACCGACGCTGCCGGCGTACACGGGCAGCTCCACATCGGGGCTGCCGTTGGAAAACGACAAGGTGGCTTTGTTGTCAACTAGTTTCATGCGATTTCCTTCTTGTGGGAATGGCTTAAGCGGACTGCCGGGCTGCCCGAAGCATGCCCAGCACACGGGTGACATCGTCACGGGCCAGATCATCCTGGGGCGCCTTGCGGCCGAGTAAAAGATCAAGCAGATCGTTGTCGGACAGGTCCATCAGCAGCCCCAGGGCATCGGCCTGACGAACCGTCAAACCAGATTCGTACCGAACAAAGAAACGCTCGATGAACAGATCGTTTTCCAGCAGTCCCCGCCGGCAACGCCACCGAAGCTTGCTCAGAGCACGCTCGTCCAGCACCGAGTCAAGCGCTGCATCGACGGGTTGATCGGGGTGGGTGGCGACGTTCATGGCAGGGCAGTCAACGCGTCAAATCGAGCGCATGACCATCATTTCCTTGATCTTGCCAATGGCCTTGGTGGGGTTCAGTCCCTTGGGGCAAACGTCCACGCAGTTCATGATGGTGTGGCAGCGAAACAGCCGGTACGGGTCTTCGAGGTTGTCCAGTCGCTCGGCCGTGCCCTGGTCGCGGCTGTCGGCGATAAAACGGTAGGCTTGCAGCAGACCGGCCGGGCCGACGAACTTGTCCGGGTTCCACCAGAAGCTCGGGCAGCTGGTGGAGCAGCTCGCGCACAGGATGCACTCGTACAGGCCGTTGAGCTCGTCGCGCTCTTCGGGGCTCTGCAGACGTTCCTTTTCAGGCGGCACCGTGTCGTTGATCAGGTAGGGCTTGATGCTGTTGTACTGCTTGAAAAACAGCGTCATGTCCACGATCAGGTCGCGCACCACGGGCAGGCCGGGCAGGGGCTTGAGCGTGATCACGCCGGGCAGCGTGTTCATGTTGGTCAGGCAGGCCAAACCGTTCTTGCCGTTGATGTTCATCGCGTCCGAGCCGCACACGCCTTCGCGGCACGAGCGGCGAAACGAGATGGAGGGATCGACCGCCTTCAACTTCATCAACGCATCAAGCAACATGCGCTCGTGGCCGTCGAGTTCAACCTCGATGGTCTGCATGTAGGGCTTGGTGTCTTTTTCGGGGTCGTAGCGGTAGATCTTGAAGGTGCGTTTGGCCATGTGGGTGCTCCGGTGCGTGGGTGCTTAGAAGGTGCGAACTTTGGGCGGAACGGACTCGACCGTCAGCGGCTTCAGGTTCACGGCCTTGTAGGTCAGGCTGTTGTCGGCGCTGTGCCAGAGGGTGTGCTTCATCCACTCGGCGTCGTTGCGGCCCAGCGGGAACTGCGCGTCGTCGGCCGGACGCTCGTAGTCGTTGACCGTGTGCGCGCCGCGGCATTCGTGGCGGGCAGCGGCCGAGGTCATGGTGGCCTGGGCGCATTCGATCAGGTTCTCCACTTCCAGCGCTTCGATGCGCGCGGTGTTGAACACCTTGGACTTGTCTTTCAGAGCGATGTTGTTGACGCGGGCACGCATGGCGTTGACCTTCGCCACGCCTTCGTCCATGCTGGCCTGGGTACGGAACACGCCGGCGTGCTGCTGCATGACGGCGCGCAGGTCGTTGGCCACGTCTTGCGCGTACTCGCCGCCGGCGGTGTTGTCCAGCCGGGCCAGGCGTGCCAGCGACTTGTCGGCCGCGTCGGCCGGCAGCGGTTTGTGAACCTTGTTCTTGTCGTTGAACTGCACGATGTGGTT
>JANOCN010000173.1:0-5094 GCA_031412185.1 Betaproteobacteria bacterium
CCTTTAAAAGCCGTTTGGTCTCATCGACATAGCGGTCGCGCGGTCGCTTGTCTTCGTAATCCTTGCCAGCAAACTTGTGGAAAAAACCCAGCTGCCCGAACATCGGACCGATGCCGCCCATCAGCCACACCAGCCACTGGATCGTCTCGTAGCGGCCGGCTGGGTCTTGCGGCATAAACTGCCCGCTCTTCTCCGCCAGATAGATCAGGATCGCCCCCGATTCAAACAACGCCAGCGGCTGGCCGCCCGGCCCATTCGGGTCCAGCAGGGCTGGAATCTTGTTGTTCGGATTGAGCGACAGGAATTCGGGCGACGTCTGGTCGTTGCCGCCGAAGTCCACCAGATGCGGCTCGTAAGGCAGCCCGGTTTCCTCCAGCAATATCGACACCTTGACACCATTGGGCGTAGGCAGCGAATAGAGCTGGATGCGGTCAGGGTAGCGGGCTGGCCATCGATGGGTGATGGGGAAGCGGCTGAGATCGGTCATTGCATGGGGCCTCGGGAAGGGAGATGTAGCAATCGGTCGTGGTGTGGCAGGAGCCGGGCGCAAACGCCATGCGTCAGCCCTTGCCAGGCGCTGCCAGCTTGTCTTGTGTATGGGTGTCGAAATCGCTGGCCTCGTGGCGTTCGTGCAACTGGCTGGAGAGCTCGCCCTGCACGCGGTTCACCATCCGGCCGCGCTTGACCGCCGCCCGTGCGGCTATCTGGTCGGTCCAGCGCTGAACGTGGGTGTACTCCTGCACCTGCAAAAATTCGCCAGCCCCGTACACCAGGCCTTTGGCCAACGCACCGTACCAGGGCCAGACCGCCATGTCGGCAACGGTGTAGTCGGCCCCTGCCAGGTACTCGTTCTCCGCCAAACGGCGGTTGAGTACGTCGAGCTGGCGTTTTACCTCCATGGCAAACCGGTCAATCGCGTATTCGATCTTGCTCGGCGCGTACGCATAGAAGTGGCCAAACCCGCCGCCCAGGTACGGCGCGCTACCCATCTGCCAGAACAACCACGACAGGCATTCGGCGCGCGCCTGGCCGTCGGCGGGCAGAAAGACTTTGAACTTTTCAGCCAGGTACAGGAGGATGGAACCCGATTCAAACACCCGTACCGGCATGGGGCCGCTGCGGTCCACCAGCGCCGGTATCTTCGAATTGGGGTTGACCGCCACGAAACCACTGCCGAACTGGTTGCCCTCGTTGATGCGGATCAGCCACGCGTCGTATTCCGCGCCGCTGTGGCCCAGCGCCAGCAGTTCTTCCAGCATCACCGTGACCTTCACGCCATTCGGCGTGCCCAGCGAATACAGCTGCAGCGGATGCCGACCCACCGGCAGCTCCTTGTCGTGCGTCGGCCCCGCAACCGGGCGGTTGATGCTGGCAAACCTGCCGCCACTCTCTTTGTTCCAGGTCCAGATTGGTGGTGGGGCGTAGGGGGTGGGATCGGTCATGCAGCGGGCTCCACAGTGCGGGCCAGCGCACCACGAACTGGTGCTGCCATTGGCCAAACCCACTTTACGGGATTTCGAAGAATCGCGTGGATGCTGCGGGATTTGGAAGGCAGCCTAACGCACCTGGATTTCCACGCGCCGGTTGCGCGATTCGGCGACCCCGTCGCGGGTCGGAACCAGGAGCTCTCGTTTGCCGCGACCTACGGCTTCGATGCGACCCGATTGGATGCCCGCTTCGATCAGGCGCGCGCGAACAATCCGGGCACGCTGCATGGAGATATCGTCGTTGATGCTGTCGCTGCCTAGAGAGTCGGTGTGCCCAACCACCAGCACTTCGGGTGCCGGAAACTTTGCGACCTCGCCGAGTATTTCGTTCAGACGCAACGTGGAATCCGGCGTCAACCGATCACCGCCCGTCTCAAAATAGACCAGATAGCTTCTGCGCTGCGGCGGAATCGCATCGTACAAAGCCTTGTAACGTGCGCCAACAGCATCTGCGTTACCCATCGATGTTTCGGCACGACCGCCGCTGACGCTGGCGGTTGCGTAAGGCTGCGACAGCACGACCTCGCCTCCTCCAGCGGGCCGCACTACCAGCGCGCTGGGTACCCCGCCTGCCTGGGGCAACAACACAATACGATCAGGTTTGAGCACAACCGGCAACGGAGCCGGTGGTGGCGGGGGCGGCGCAGCGCAAGCCATGAGCACACCGGCCAGCGCCACCACCACCGCCCGCTGCACACAATTATTCGCCACCGGCAACCTCAATGATGAAGTCCGTGCCGCGAATGCCGACTGTCGCCGTGGCTGTCGCAACACGTACCGAAGTTGGACTCAAGCGGCCGACCAGGCCAGTCACATAACGCATCGTGCCACGAAAAATGGACGTGTCCACGTTTCCTTCCTGGGTTTTCGAGTCAAAACTGAAGCTGTTGATCACTAGCGCCGACCTGGGGCCCAAGCTGATGCGGGTGTCGTCACGCAGCGTAATCCCCGCGCTACCGTCTGCGGGCACAACGATCCGGTCTTTTTCCTGCACCGGATCACCAACCTTCAATGGCACAGAGGTGCCGGCGCGCTCGATACGAACATCGCCACGCACGATTTTTGCTGTTCCGCTGTCAGCAGCCCAGAGCGGCAACGCCGCGCTGCAAAGCACTGCTGCGGCATATCCTAGTCTGATGAATCGGGCGGTTGCGGAACTGCAGTCGCGATCCACTGCCAATGCGTTTTCAGTTACCACGGTAAGCCCTTTAGAACCTATTCGTGAATAAGGCGACCCTGCACCGGCGTCCCAAGGGACCCCGGCCCGAAGGGTTGTGACGATAAAGCGCGTCTGCGGCGTTGCAAACCTTGCCCAGGGGCCTACCCTGGGCTGCGGCTCGCGCCTGGCATCCATCGCTTTCTCGTCACAACGCAGGGTCGTCTTATTCACGGATAGGTTCTTAGTCATTGAACCGTCTGCTGGCGCAGGTTCTCGGCGCGTTTCATCTGCATGTACGCTGCACGGTCAGTTTCACGCAGCTGCCGTGGATACTGCTCGGTGGCCGTGAACCAACTTTGCAGGCGACGCTCAAAACGTGCCTCGGGCGCGCTACCGGATGAATCAAGAAACGCGTCGATCGCCAGATAGTAACGCATGGCGTTGCGTTCGGCCAGGCCACGCAGTCCGCCCACATAACCGCCCTGGCCGTCGTCTGGTTTGGCGACAGGGGTGAACCCGACCTTGTCACGGCCCAGCGTTGCCAGATAGGTCTGCATGGCCAGCTTGCCGGCAAAGTTGAACGCATACGAATACGTGAGATGGAGAAAAGTGCGCGCGTTGGGGAGCTCCACCGCTTCCAGCGCAATACGGTAGTCGCTGGTCCCCATAGGGCCGACACCAGCCCGCAAAGCGATGTCAAAGTACTCCGGCGTCGACACGGCCAGGTCGTAGGCGAAATCCACGCGGGCCGCCTGCCCCAGCTCTTCCGGTGTCTTCTTGCCGACATGAACCCTCAGCACCGTGCCGGTCGGGCCGGTAGCGGGTCTGCAGTATTTGGTGTTGATGTGCAGCGAAATGACGTCGCACCACTGGTCGGCGCGGTTCAGATTCGCACGCACCTGCGCAAATGGGTACGGCACCAGCGCGTAGATTTCACCGGTGAGGCGGCTCGGTGACTCTCTGGACTCCAGCACCAGCGGCCGACCGAACGGGTTGCGCTGCAACTGCTGCTCCAAGGCTGTGTATTTATCGCGCAACGAATTGGCCGTGTCGCGCGTGCCTGGCGCAGCCCAGGCACCAAAAGCCGCACCAGCGATCACCAGGCACGCAGCGCATTGTTGTAAGAATCTGCTTTGAACGTGCATGTTTGCGGAAATGGTGCCCCATGACCGGCAATTCAAGCCGTCCACACCATTTGTTACCAACTCATTGTGTTACCCACCCGCTTCTTCTTGCAGCGAGGATTCTCTTCGCACCGTCTCCTTCAATGCCAACTTGTCGATCTTGTTGACGCTGGACTTGGGAAGCGTCGCTACCAGATCAATACGTGCTGGCAACTTATAGCGTGCAAGATTCGTCTTGCAGAATTCATGCAAAACAGCGGTGTCAACGGTGCTACCCGAGCGCAAGACAACGAAGGCGCGCAATACTTCGCCACGGTAAGCATCGGGATGGCCCACCACAGCCGCCTCGACCACCTCCGGGTGGGAATACAACACTTCCTCGACCTCGCGGGGGTAGACGTTGTAACCGCCGACAATTACCAGGTCTTTTTTTCGATCGCGGATGTAAAGACACCCATCTTCGTCGAACTCACCGATGTCGCCGGTGTATAGCCATCCATCGCGCAGCGCTTCGTGCGTTTCACGCGGCAGGTTCAGGTAGCCCTGCATCAGCTGCGGCCCACGTGCGCGGATCTCCCCCCTTGTCCCGGCAGGCAGCAATTTCTGACCGGTCTCCAGGTCAACCACTTGCACTTGCGTCGCAGCCACGGGAATACCTACCGAGCCGACCTTGACCGGCCCGCCCATGGCGTTGAATGTAAGCACTGGGCCAGCTTCGGTCTGGCCATACCCTTCATAGATCGGTGCGTGGGTCGCCGCCTCCCAGCGCTCCAGGGTTTGCTCGGAAAGTGCTGCCGACCCCGAGTAACAGGTGTGAACGCGACTCCAGTCAGAGCCAACAAATGCCGTACACGCCATCAAGCCGGCAAAGATGGTGGGGCTACCGGGGAAAATAGTGATCGCGTATCTGGTGATGGCGTCGATCAGTTTTTCGGGGTGATAGCCGGGTAACACCACCAACGTACTCCCCGAATAGCCACAGAGGAAAAGGCCCATGGCCATGGCGTACGAATGAAACAAGGGCATCACGCACAAGACGCGTTCACCCCCGCGCCCCACAGGCAGCAGTCCCTCGCGCTGAGAAACGTTGGTGCTGATGGCGCGATGCGTCAGGTTCACGCCTTTTGGAAAGCCGGAAGATCCACCGGTGTACTGCAATATCGCTAGTTGCTCGGGTTCGGGATACAGTGGTGCCAGTCCACCTGGGGCAGCCAGCGACGTCCAGCCTGCGAGCATGGCATCGACTTCCGAACTGCGAACTATCTGGCAAGTCGGCGATTCCCTGGCCAGGAACTCCACCCTGGATAACAATGCGTCGTCGATG
>JANOCN010000174.1:0-2292 GCA_031412185.1 Betaproteobacteria bacterium
CAGCGATTGCCCTGCAAATCGGCAGCACACCGCAGGCGCTGGCGCAAAGCTGGCTGAACCAGCGCGGCGGCTGGCACAAACCGGTGGCAGGGCCAGCGCCCGGCGGCTACGTGTCGCATGTCAGCACCGAACCACTGGCGCTGCGTTATGCGCAAGCCATAGAAGACTTGGCGCGCGGCAAGGGGCAGGCAGATGCCGTCTACGACGAGGCGGCGCAGCAGATTGGCCCAGGCGAAGTTACCTGTTACGGCCATGCGGAAATTGCGTCTTTCTGGCACAGCGTCTTTGGCGCGTTGCAGGTGCAGCAGTTTGCGGTGGAGCACCTGGTGTTGCAAAGCGACATGGCGCAATCCGGCCGCCCGGATCGGGTCGCGATGCGCTTTCGGGCACAGACCTTGCATCGGCCCCGGGGCGCGGACAACCGGCGTTATGGCGAAGTCACAGGGCGGCCGGTAGAGGTGCTGGGCATCGTACACGCAGAGTTTGTTCGGGGCCGGGTCATGCGCGAGTGGGTGCTGCTGGACGATGTAGCGATCTGGATGCAAGTGTTGCCAGCGCAGGCTTGAAATGCCGCACCAACCACGACTGACAACGGACAACAACGAGAAACCACCATGGCCAAGATCCAGCTGAAGAACATCGTCAAGTCGTGGGGCCAGTCGGTCGGCGTAAAGCGCATGTCGCTGGATATTGCCGACGGTGAATTTCTTGTGTTGCTGGGGCCTTCCGGTTGCGGCAAGACCACCACGATGCGTATGGTCGCGGGTCTGGAAGACCCGACAGAAGGCGAAATCTGGATCGGCGACAAATGCGTCAACACGCTGGAGCCCAAAGACCGCGATGTGGCCATGGTGTTCCAGAGTTATGGCCTGTACCCCAATATGACGGTGTACGAGAACATCAGTTTCCCGCTGCGCATCCGGGGTACACCCAAGGCAGAGATTCACCCGGCAGTAATGAAGGCCTCGGGCCAGGTGGAACTCGACGACTTCCTGCAGCGCCGCCCCAAGGAGTTGTCGGGCGGCCAGCGCCAGCGGGTGGCGCTGGCGCGCGCGATTGTGCGCCAGCCCAAAGTGTTCTTGATGGACGAGCCGCTCTCCAACCTGGACGCGAAGCTGCGTGTGAGCATGCGCGCACACATCAAGCACCTGCACCATGACCTGGGCGTGACCACCATCTACGTCACCCATGACCAGGTGGAAGCCATGACGCTGGCGGACCGGGTGGTGGTGATGAGCAAGGCCGAGATCCAGCAGATTGGCACGCCAGAGGACATCTACAACAACCCGAGCAACCTGTTTGTCGCCGCCTTTATTGGTGCACCGGCCATGAATCTGGTCAAGGGCAAGTTGCATAACGGCACCTTTGAGGCCAAGGGGGACGGCTACCAGGTAAGGGTGGAGGGGTTCGGCCACATGAGCCAGGACAACATCGTGTTGGGCTTGCGCGCCGAAGACATTACTGTGGTTTCCCCTGACAACGCGCAGATCAGCGGCAACGTTTTTTCGTTTGAGCTGCTGGGTGACGCTACCACGGTGACGTTGCGCCTGGCCGACCAGTTCATCACCGCCAAGGCTGGCAAGGAGTTTCGCGTGGCGATGGGCGAACGCACCGGCTTCGCCGTGAAGACTGAACGTTGCTATTTGTTTGATGGCCAGACGCAGAACCGGATGCGCCTGGACCAAGCTTGATCCCCGGCCCTTTTTAATTTACCTGGAGAACTGACATGACTGTAAAGCTACACCTCCCCCGTCGCACCCTGGTGGCGTTTGCCGCTGTCGCGGCATTTCTGCCAGGCCTGGCTGCTGCCAAGTGTGGCGAGATCACCGGCAAGGGGGACATCAATATCGTAGGCAGTTCGATGCCTTCGGTACAGCACCTGGCCAAAGAAATGGAGACCTGCTCGCGTGGTGGTGTCAAGGTGGCGATCAAGATCACGCCCGAGGCCCGCGTAGAGACCGAACGCGCGTTCGGCTCGGAAGGCAAGTCGGCGTTTGATGCGGCCGTGATTTCGGGCGGCGTGTATTCCAACCTCTCGTCTAAAGGGCAACTGCAGTCCATGACCGATCTGGTCAACAAATACAAGGTCAAGTACAAGATCGAAGACGGCATGCTGGTCAAATCCGGCAACGACGTGTTGGCCATTGCGTACCAGCAAAACGCGCAGAACCTGTATTACCGCAAAGACCTGTTCGATAAACACGGCATCAAGGCACCTACCACCTATGGCGAGATGCTGGCTGCCGCTGCGATCCTCAAAGCGAAAGAGCCCAGCATCGACTTCCCGATTGC
>JANOCN010000175.1:0-5938 GCA_031412185.1 Betaproteobacteria bacterium
GCGTCAGTATCAACCTTGCGTACCTCTGCTTCGGCCAAGGGCAATGTGGCTTGGGCAAAAACAGCAGAAGCAGCCAGCAGGGCAAGCAGGGGGGCCATTATTTTCATGATGTTTCCGTTTCAAGGTTAATTTGTTGAACAACGATTTGAGTGACAAGGCGGTTGACGAGTTCTAGGTGCACTTGTGTCATTTGGCAACTACGGTAATTTTCCCGATCATGCCTGCCTGGTAGTGTCCGGCGATGAGGCAGGCAAAGTCAAAGTTGCCGGGTTTGTTGAACGTCCAGATGATTTCTCCGGTCTTGCCAGGTGGTACGTGGGCCATGTAGGGCTCGCTGTGCTCCATGGTGGGGAACTTGACCATCAACGCGGCGTGCTCGTCCAATTCCTTTCGGGTACCGATCACAAACTCGTGCATTTGTTTGCCGTCGTTCTTGAGCACCAGTTTGAGGGTATCCCCTTGTTTCACCTCAATCTTTTCCGGCGAGAACCGCATGGTGTCGGTCATGGCGACCGCGATGGTGCGTGTCACGGCCTTTGCGTTGCCGGCAATACCCCAGGGCTTTTGCTCCAGCTTGACCGGTCCAGCTTTTTTGGCATGTTCGTCGCCATGCGCGTAAGCGAACGTGGTTGTACCGACTATCAATGCGGCGGCTGTGATGGTGAAGAGTTTGTGCATGATTTTCCTTTGCGGTTAACTCAGTTGGGGTGGGTTGAAGAATGTTTGCTGTCATAGCCACGCAACTGGTTGTATCGCGCGACTTGTTGCGGGGTAAGCAAGCTGGTTTGCTGCAAATGGGTTTCCAGGTGTGCGCGGCGCAAAGCGGCTTGCAGCGCGCCAATGCGTTGGGTCGCGGTGGCCAGTGCTTCTGGATTTATCTGTCGGCTGGCAAACGCCTGGTCGAGTTGGCGCTCTGCGTTCACGAGTTGGGCACCCAGCGCTCTCGCCTCGCTCTTGTGGTGGACCAACAGCTGTTCCGTAGAGGAGCGCTGGTCCGGGGTCAGTTGCATGGGGTCGGCCAGCTCCAATGTGTGCATCGGACCCGGGTAACCATTAAGCTCTGCTGCTTTGGCCAGCTCCATGCCTTTGCCTGCCAGCATGTCTTGCACCTGGCTTGCAGACAGCGATTTGATCTCGCGTGCTTGTTGCCCGGCATACGGGTTGGGGGATGTCTGCCCTGCCATCGAAGCCGCGCGTGGCTCCTCGGTGCGCGCGCCGTGGTGCTGCGAGAACGCGGGCGCTGCCGCTACCAACGAGGCGCAAAGTGCGATGGATTGGATACTACGCATGGTGTGGATTCCGAGGTTGAGGATGAGGTTGCGATTCAGTGGTTCTTGTGTGCCGCCGCGCCCGGCTTGCGCACCTTGAGTTCGACTGGCTTGGTGACGGCCTGTCCGGTGTCGGGGTTGCGCAGCCCGGTCACAAGGCCGTTGCCGGACTCTTTTTCGGACTTGAAGCGCGCCGGCTCGGGCAACGCACCCGTCCACTCAAAGGCCTGTGTTCCGGGCGGCTGCTTGTACCAACCCGGGTCCTGGTAGTCTCCCGCCTTCTGGTCTTTGCGCACCTTGAGCATGGTGAACATACCGCCCATTTCCACTGGGCCGTAAGGGCCGGTACCTGTCATCATGGGCAGCGTCTGGTCGGGGATGGGCATCTGCATCTCGCCCATATCGGCCATGCCGCGTTCGCCCATCACCATGTAGTCGGGCACCAGTTTCTGGATTTTTTTCACCAGTCCGCGGTGGTCCACCCCAATCATGTTGGGCACGGTGTGCCCCATCGGGTTCATCGTGTGGTGGCTCTTGTGGCAGTGAAAGGCCCAATCGCCTTCTTCGTCGGCAACAAACTCGATCTGCCGCATCTGTCCCACCGCCACATCGGTTGTCACCTCATACCAACGCGTGCTTTTCGGCGTTGGCCCGCCGTCCGTGCCGGTCACCAGGAACTCGTGCCCGTGCAGGTGGATCGGATGGTTGGTCATGGTCAGATTGCCGATGCGGATGCGGACGTTATCGCCCAGCCGCACATTGAGCGAATCAATGCCGGGGAAGGCGCGGCTGTTCCAGGTCCAGAGATTGAAGTCCAGCATGGTATTGGGGCTGGGTGTCGTAGCACCGGGATCAATATCGTAGGCGTTCAGCAAAAAACAGAAGTCGCGTTGCACCTCGTCGATAAGCACATGTTTTGCCTTGGGGTGGGTGACCCAAAAACCCATCATGCCCATCGCCATTTGCACCATCTCGTCGGCGTGTGGGTGGTACATGAAAGTACCGGGCCTACGTGCAATGAATTCGTAGACAAAAGTCTTGCCCACCGGTATCTGTTTCTGGTTCAACCCACCGACGCCGTCCATTCCGTTGGGCAGGCGCTGGCCGTGCCAGTGGATGGTGGTGTGTTCGGGCAACTTGTTGGTAACAAAAATGCGCACCCGGTCGCCTTCGACGACTTCAATCGTCGGCCCGGGGCTCTGCCCGTTGTAGCCCCACAGGGTTGCCTTCATGCCCGGGCCAATCTCGCGGATTACTGGCTCGGCCACCAGGTGAAACTCTTTGACCCCGGCGTTCATGCGCCAGGGCAGGGTCCAGCCATTGAGTGTTACCACCGGGTTGTAGGGCTGGCCGGTGGGCGGGAGCAGGGGCGGTGCGGTATCGGGTTTCGCCATGATGACTGGCTCAGGTAGCGCGGCCATGGCCACTTTGCTCACTGAGGCGGCAGCGACCGCAGTCATTGCAGCGCCGCTAAAAAATTTGCGTCGATCCATCAAGATTCTTTCAAAGTTGGAGTGTGCTGGGGGCGGCAGGCGGGCGCGTCAATGCGCTGCGGCGGCTTCACCGCCGCCACCGCCTGCGCTGGCCCGCATGGTGCCCATGGCACCGGGGGATGCACCGGTCAGCGTTGTCTGCAGGTCAGACTCGGCGAGCCAGAAGTCGCGCTGGGCGTCGATGGCGCTGTTCACGCTCATGATCTGGGTGCGTGTGTCGGCCAGCAGGTCCCACACACTGGCCAGCATGCCGTTGTAGCGCAGTACGATTTCGTCGTTGATGAACTTGCGCAGCGGCACTACTTCGTCGCGGTAGTGGCGCGCCAGGTCGTAGGCAGTGCGGTAGCCAAAGTAGGCTTCACGGGCTTCTGACCGCGCCTTGACGGCCACCTCGCGCACGCGCGCTGCCGACTGCAAATACATCGCCTTGGAGCGCGCTTTGCGGGCACCGCCCCAGTCGAAGATGGGCAATGGCAGTTCTACCTCCCAGCCACGCCTGTACTCTTTGGTGAATGCGGCGTTGTCGAAGGTGGTATCGCTGATGCGGCTGAGGGACAGACCGTCTATGTAACCAAGCACCGTCTTCAGACCCATCTGGTCAGCCCCAAACGCAGATTCGGTCACCATCGAGCGCACATCCAGGCGCTCACGCAACGCGCGGGCCTCTATGTCGGTCATCTCGGTAACGCTCTTGGGCAGGTCTGGCAACCGTTCCGCCAGGGTGAAATTGGTCTGTGTTCCCCACAATCCCATTAGCCGAATCAGCTTCTCGCGCGCGCTGAAGGCAGCCTGTTGCGCGCGCGCCAATTGTGCAGTGGCGTCGGCCAGAAACATCTGTTCGCGCGCTTGTTGCAGTTTGCTCCAGTTGCCCAATCGGGCCATACGCCGGGCCAGTTCGCCACTGGCTTCGGCCGCCTCCTTGACGTCTGCCATGTACAACGCGGTCTGTTGCGCTGCCACGGCGTTGATCCAGGCCTTGCGCGTATCGGCCGCCAGCCGTATCACCTCTTGTGCTGCCTGCAACTTCGCCAACTCGTGTTGCTGGCTCTGCCACTGCGCTTGCCAGGGCAACATCAGCAGGCCCACTACGTTGAACGTCAGCATACGTTCGATCTCCACCGTGTCGCCGGCCTTGAACCGGCCCAGCGCAAAGTGGGGGTTGGGCAAACGCCCCGCCTGTACCCGCAGCGCGTCGCTTACGCCCAGCGTGGCCAGCGAGCCTTGAAGTTCGGGGCTGTTCAACAAGGCTACCCTTACTGCCGACTCGGCGCTGAGCGGGCCTTGCAGCAGGCGCGAGATGGCGTCATCGGTTTTCTCTTGCATAGCGTACGGGGTGGCAAGCTGTACGCTCGTGCCTGCCGTCTTGCCTGCAGTGAGCTGCTGCAGATCTGCCACCCCGCCGTCGGGCGACAGCGAGGCACAGCCTGCCAGCAGCAGTACGGCGCAGGCGAGTGCGCCGCGTTGCAAACCTGGCGCGGCGCGTGGGAATAGTGGTTCAAACATGGTGTGACTCACGGCTTGATGGTGCCCGGGGTGCCTGCTGCCGGCACGGCAGCCCCTGGCATCGGGTGGTGCATGGGCATCGCGTTACTGCCTTTGGCGGGTGGTTGTGGTTGGGCCGCCTCCCACTTCAGAATATCGATATGGCCGTTCTTGAACTGGCCCACCTCTGCATTGGCAGCTTTCCAGTCGACCGACTCCTTTTCCACACCGACCGGTGTGTCGGCGAAGACCGAGCGGTATAACACCGCAGGCACCGCTGCAGCGGCGTCGGTGACGGAAGGCTGCGCACCAACCAGCAAGGGCATGGCAAGTACCGTGCAAAGGATAACCGTGTGATTCATAGCTGACTCCTGAACAGCCTGGCAAATAGCCAGGCGACCACAACAACGCGTGCTCCATCGGCCCGTGAGGACGATTTACAGGCGAACTAAGGCTGGGAGAGTCAGGAAATGGGCGGCTTCAAGCCCAGTGCGTGGTCGGCACTGGCGAAGCGGGTTGCCACAGAGCGTGGCACCCAAGGGGCCAAGACCGGCCCTGAAAAATAAGTTGTGGGTAGCTCCAGCGCTACGGTATGGCAGACCTGGCAAACCACACAAGACTTGCACGAAGCATTGCCGGGCGCAGAATCGTGGCTGGCAGCATGGTCGGCGCAATCGCTGGTGGAGGCCACCGCCGCAACCTGCACCGCCGCATGCTCATGTTCGACATCTGCAGAAGCGTGGGCATGCGGGCCTGTTGTGGCTTCGCTTGTAGCCTGCTGCAGCGCCCCTGGCGCGGCCATTCGGGTCGCCATCGCATCACCCACCCAGCCGCGTATTGGCAGCAAGGCAATCATGATGGCAACAAGGAGCAAACGCATGGTTGAATGATAGCAGCGGCGCGAAAAAGTTCCGCTGGTGGTGTCCGGCGCGGACAGCTGCTTACACTGCGTGAACATGAAAAAACTCGTCGTTACTGTGCTGGCCGCTTTGCTACTTCTGCCAACTGGGGCAACCGCCGCATCGGCCAGCGTGTTTCTGGAGGATCTCACCACCACCGAAGTGGCAGCAGCACTACGCGACGGCCACACCACCATCATCATTCCGGTGGGTGGTACCGAGCAGAACGGCCCGCACATGGCGCTTGGCAAACACAATTTGCGTGCTCGGGTGTTGTCGGGCCGGATTGCGCAGGTACTTGGCAAAACCATCGTGGCACCGGTGCTTGCCTACGCGCCGGAAGGAAACATTGCGCCGCCCTCTGAGCACATGCGGTTTGCCGGAACCATATCGGTCAGCGAGGCGGCTTTTGCCCTGGTGCTGCAAGGGGCGGCGGGCAGCTTCAAGCAGCATGGATTTCGCGACATTGTGCTGCTGGGCGATAGCGGCAACTACCAGGGTGCCATGAAGGCAGTCGCCACCAGCCTCAACCAGGAATGGGTCAAGTCTGGCGCAAGGGCGCATTTTGTGGGCGAGTACTACCTTGCCGCCCAGACTCCTTATGCCGCGTTATTGAAAGGCAGGGGTCTGACCGACGCGCAGATCGGCACCCATGCAGCTAGCGCAGACACGTCGTTGCTGATGGCGCTTGATGCTTCTCTGGTCAAGCCGGAACTGTTTGCAGCGGCGGCACAGGGCGGGCGGGCAGGTGGCACCGGCGGCGATCCGCGGCAAGCCAGCGCTGCGTTAGGGCAGC
>JANOCN010000176.1:0-7157 GCA_031412185.1 Betaproteobacteria bacterium
GGTCCCCGCTGCCACTTTGTTCGCGCTGGTCGGCGGACCCCAGCGCGGAGTTTTGCGCATCCAGCGCTTTTACCAGCCCTTTGAAGCCGTAGCGTTCGCCAAACTCCTTGAGCGCTTCGGTGTCCTGCGCACCCAGCGCCATGGCATCCAGCGCGGGCAAACCATGCACATGCGCCTGCAGGTCGCAATCGGTCTTGATGGTGAGTAGTTCGCGGCCTTTGGGCAGCCACGCCAGCGCGCCACGCAGGTTGTCCCCCACTACGCCCTTGATCTCCGCCGCACGCGCCACCAGTGCTTCCAGCGAGCCGTATTCGAGCAGCCACTTTACTGCCGTCTTGGGGCCGACTTTGGGAACCCCGGGTACGTTGTCGACCTGGTCGCCCACCAGGGTCTGGTAGTCCAGCATGAGGCGCGGCGGAACGCCAAACTCGGCTTCGACGCCCGCCACATCGCGCCGCCGGTAGTTCATGGTGTCGATCACGGTGATGTGGTTGTTGACCAGTTGGCTCAAGTCCTTGTCGCCGCTGGAGATGACGACGTCTATTCCCTGTTGCGAAGCGGTATGGGCCAAGGTGCCGATCACGTCATCGGCCTCCACGCCTGGCACATCCAGCACTTGCCAGCCCATCAGACGCACGACTTCGTGTATGGGCGCGATCTGGCTGCGCAGGTCGTCCGGCATCGGTGAGCGGTTGGCTTTGTAGTCGGGATACAGAGCGTCGCGAAAAGTCGGGCCGTGGGCATCGAAAACACATGCCGCATAGTCGGCGCGCACATCCTTGCGCAGCTTCTGCATCATATTGATGACGCCACGAATGGCGCCGGTTGCCGGGCTGCCGGGGTCGCCGGGGACAGCCCGCAAATCGGGCATGGCATGGTAGGCACGGTACAGGTAACTGGAGCCGTCTACCAGCAGCAGCGTGCGGGTCGGCACCAAGGGCTCAGGCGCGGGGGACGTTTCGTACATGGCTGCATTTTGCCTTCGGCGACAGTGCAATTGGTAGTCCTACAATCGAGCAATGTTTCAGAACCCAATTTGTTTTGCCCTGCCGCTGCTTGTCTGCCTCGTATTCGCCGCACCGGTCGGCGCGCAGACGCAGCCCCCAGGCAGCACATCCGCAGCCAGTGCAGAAAGCGGCACCGAGCGCCGTATCGAGCGCATCCGGATCGAAGACGCCGGTGCCCGGGTTGACGAGCTGCGCGTGGGGGGAGAAACCCAGAGCATCACCGTATCCCCCAAAGGCGGCATGCCCGCCTACGAGCTGTTGCCGTCCGGCACCAACCAGGGCGTGGCAGCGGGCACGCGCAACAGTTCGGCAGCTTCCGGTGGCACGCGCGTGTGGAAGATTCTCGGTTTCTAGCGCGGGGCGCGCGAGCTAATGGCGGTCTACACGGAGGTCTCGCTGCAGGAGGCTGAAAACCTTGTCCGTCGCTTGGGCCTGGGCCAGCTGCAGGCGCTGGAGGGTTGCCCCGGTGGCATCGAAAACACCAACTATTTTGTAACCACCAGCCATGGCCAGTTTGTGCTGACGCTGTTCGAGCGGCTGAGTTTTGTGCAGTTGCCGTTTTATCTGGCGCTGATGAAACATCTGGCGCAGCGCGGCGTCCCGGTGCCCGATCCGGCGCAGGACGCGAGCGGTGTGTACCTGCACCCAGTACAGGGGAAACCGGCCACCGTGGTAAACCGCCTGCCCGGCCGAAGCGCCCTGGCGCCGAGCGAAGCCCACTGCGCAGCAGTGGGACACATGCTCGCGCGTATGCATCTGGAGGCGCTGGACTTTGACCTGCAGCAGCCCAACCTGCGCGGCCTGGAATGGTGGAACACCACCGCACCAGCGATATTGCCCTATCTGGACGCCCCGCAGACCGCGCTACTGCAAAGCGAGCTGGCCTATCAGAACCATGTGGCCGCTTCGGCACTTTACACCGCCCTGCCGCGTGGCCCTGTGCATGCCGACCTGTTCCGCGACAACGTGCTGTTTGCGTCCGACAGCAGCAACCCCGGTACACAGCCCACACCCCAGCTCACCGGCTTTTTTGACTTCTACTTTGCCGGTGTCGACTGCTGGTTGTACGACATAGCGGTATGTCTGAACGACTGGTGCATCGACCTCGACACCGGCGCGGCAGATACGCTGCGCGCCGATGCGCTGCTGTCCGCCTACCAGGCGACGCGCCCGCTCACCGGGCCCGAGCGAGCGCTGGTGCCGGCGCTGGCGCGGGCCGGTGCGCTGCGATTCTGGATTTCCCGGCTGTGGGACTTGCATTTGCCCCGTACTGCGTCCATGCTCAAACCCCATGACCCGACACACTTTGAGCGTGTGTTGCGACGACGGGTGGCGCAGCCAGTAACAATCGGCTGCTGAATCCGACCAAGGTAAGAAACTCCCCGCCACTCATGAAACTGAAAATCGTTCCCGCGCGTATGGGTCTGCAATGGGTCAAACTGGGTATTCGCACGTTTTTCCGACAACCGCTTGCGTTGTCCGGGCTGTTTCTCATGTTCATGGTCATTACCTGGGCTGCGGGGAGCGTACCAGTCGTAGGGTCGGCATTGGTGCTTGCCTTGCTGCCGGCCTGCACGCTGGGTTTCATGGCCGCCTGCAAAGAAGCAGCAACCGGCAACTTTCCCATGCCTGCAGTTTTCTTCAGCGCTTTTCGCGCCGGCCGCCAGCAGGTGCGCGCCATGCTGGTCCTGGGCGTGTTGTATGGACTGGGTCTGTGGATGATTACCGGCATAACCGCACTTTTCGACAACGGTGCCTTCATGGCGCGCCATCTGGCCGGGCAAATGCCGACGGTAGAGATGGTGCAGGACCCGGCCACCAAGACTGCCATACTGGTGTTCCTGGCGTTGCAGTTGCCCTTGTCGCTCATGTTCTGGCACGCGCCGGCACTGGTGCACTGGCACCACATGCCGCCGCTCAAGAGCATGTTTTTCAGCCTGGTGGCCTGCCTGCGCAATTTCTGGGCGTATGCGTTGTTCGGTCTGGCCTGGATGGGGGTCGCAATGGGTTCACTGCTTTTTCTGGTGCTGCTGGCCAGCCTGGTCGGCAGCCCGCAACTGCTCGGGGTGGTGCTCCCGCCAGTCCTGATGCTGATCGCCTCGATGGTGCTCAGCTCCACCTATTTCACCTTTCGCGATTGTTTTGACACCAGCACAGGAGAAACGCATGACATCCCGACACCTGCTCCAGGGGCGCTCTGAAAAAGAACTGTTGTGGTTCCAGCGGCGCAGCTTTTTGCGTGCCGCAGCTGCATGGACGGCAGCGGGCGGTTTTGCGTCGGCGCAGGCGCAACAGCGCGGCAATATTGTGGAGCTCGTTGGCGACGCGCAGATAAACGGCACCCGCCTGCGCCCGGACCAGACTATACAGACCGGCGACAGCATCGCCACCGGGGCGGACTCAACCCTGATCTTTGTGGTGGGTAACGCATCGTTCAAGGTGCGCCAGAATTCGCGCATGTCGGTCGAGCGCGGCGACACACTCAGCACGGTCAGTCTTTTGCGACTGCTCGGCGGCGCAGTGGTCAGTGTCTGGGGCCCGGGACCACGGCGCCAGATCGTCACACCCACCCTCACGGCAGGTATCCGCGGCACCGGGGTCTACACCGAAGTCTTCGCCGCCCAGAACGAGCGTAGCTATTTCTGTAATTGCTACGGTACGGTAGATGTAAGCAGCGGGTCAGACCGCGTGACCAGCCAGGCCGACTACCACCAGGCGTTCTGGGGTGAGCCCCAGCCGCGCGGCGGGCGCACCCTCACATCGGCCAATGCCATCAACCACAGCGACGAGGAGCTGGAAATGCTGGCGCGACTGGTGGGTCAACGAACTGCCTGGCAGGTGATGGGCAAACGCGGCGTCAAGGACGGCAAAGGCTACCTGGAAGACAAGCCGGGGCAGATGCACCCGACGCAGATGCTGGGCAAATAGCGGGCGAGCGGCAAACCCTCAGTTTTTGGCCTTGTAGTCGGCAATTGCCTTGAACAAATCTGCATACTCCTCGCAGGTCTTGTTGCCGCAGATCTGCTCCAACTCTGCCAGGTGTTTCTCGGCTTCAGCGGGTTTTTTGTCCATCAGGTAGGCCTCGCCGATGTATTCGTGCGCGCCTTTGTGTTTCGGGTTGAGGCCGAGCGCGATGTTGTAGTGCTCAAACGCTTTGGGCAGGTTGGGCGTAGCCTGTTTGCGGTAAGAAAATGCCAGCAGGTTGTGTGCGTCGGCATTGCGCGGGTCGTCCCGTACTATCAGATTGAGTTCGCGCATCGACCTCCGCCAATCCTTGTTTTTGATGGCCTCGCGGGCCAGGTTCATCCGCTCGCCAGCACTGGGCTGGCTCACTGCCGGCCCGGTATCGGCTGCAAACAGGGTGCCTGCGCCAAAAGTCGCTGCACCGGCGAGAAGAAGAACAGCAATCGCCTTTTTCATGGGTCTTTCCTGAAGTTGATGGATCTGTGATCCAGCACGCGGATTTCGGTTCCAAATAACGAACATCCGGCGCAGCGACCCCACAGATCATGGCACCGGCGTCAGTTTGGCCACAGAGAGCGCCAGCCATTTGGTACCGTGGCGCGGGAAGTTTACCTGCGCACGGGCGTCGTCGCCCGAACCTTCGAGCGTGAGCACCGTACCCTCCCCGAATTTGGTGTGGAACACCTTCATGCTGGCGCGCAATCCGTGCGCCGGAGTGGCCTTTTGGCTGGGCATGGAGTCGATGCCTCGTGCTGAGAAATCGCGGCCCGGCGCTGGTGGGCGCTGGCGGGCGAAATCCTGACCAAACGCGCCCATGGCTGCATAAGTACCAAAACCGGACTGTTTCGGGGTGATCCATTTCAGCGCAGATTCTGGCAACTCGTCGAAAAAGCGGCTCTTGACGTTATAGCGTGTCTGCCCATGCAACATGCGCGTCTGGGAATGGCTCAGGTACAGGCGCTGGCGGGCACGCGTAATCGCCACGTACATCAGGCGACGCTCCTCCTCCAGCCCATCGTGGTCGCTCATGGAGTTTTCGTGCGGGAACAGGCCCTCTTCCATGCCGGTGATAAAGACGCAATCAAACTCCAGCCCTTTGCTGGAGTGCACCGTCATGAGTTGAATCGCGTCCTGCCCGGCCTGCGCCTGGTTGTCGCCCGCCTCCAACGCTGCATGGGTCAGGAAAGCAGCCAGCGGCGAGAGTGTTTCACCGGTCTCGGCGTCGGGTGGTGGGGCCAGCTCGTCTATTGGCAGGGCAACGGCATCGCGCCCGAAACCCTCCTGCGTCACAAAACTCTCGGCGGCGTTGACCAGCTCTTCCAGATTTTCGACCCGGTCTGCCCCTTCGCGCTCGGCCTGGTAATGCGCGATCAAGCCGCTGTGCTCCAGCACCAGCTCGATAATTTCGCGCAACGACAAGCCCGCCGTTTGCGCGCGCAGCTGGTTGATGCCTGCAATGAAAGCGCCCATGTTGGCACCGGCTTTACCGGACACCGCTGCGACCGCGTCGTGCAGCGAGCCACCCTGAGCGCGCGCGGCATCCTGCACCTGCTCCAGGCTGCGCGCACCAATGCCGCGCGGCGGGAAGTTGACGACACGCAGAAAACTGGTGTCGTCGCCCGGGTTCTCCAGCAGGCGCAGATAGGCCAGCGCGTGTTTGATCTCGGCGCGCTCAAAAAAGCGCAGGCCACCATACACGCGGTACGGCATGGCCGCATTGAAAAGCGCCGTCTCGATGACACGGCTCTGCGCATTGCTGCGGTACAACACCGCGATCTCCTTGCGTTGATAAGCTTCCACCCCGGCGCTGCTCCCGCCACGCACCAGCTGGCGCATCTCGTCCACCATCCACTGCGCCTCGGCCAGGTCACTGGGAGACTCGAACACCCGCACCGGCTCGCCCGGACCCTGGTCGGTGCGCAGGTTCTTGCCCAGGCGTTTGTGGTTGTGGCTTATGAGCGCATTGGCGCTGTCCAGGATATTGCTGAAGCTGCGGTAGTTCTGCTCCAGCTTGATCTGGTGGCGCACACCAAACTCGCGCACAAAGTCGGCCATGTTGCCCACCCGCGCACCGCGGAATGCGTAGATGCTCTGGTCGTCATCGCCTACCGCCAGCACACTGCCGGTGGGATGAAACCCGCTGTCTCCCGCTACGGTGGCCCCCGGGCCGCTGCCGGAGAGCATCTTGATCCAGGCGTATTGCAGCTTGTTGGTGTCCTGGAACTCGTCGATCAGAATATGCCGGAAGCGACGCTGGTAGTGCTCGCGGATCGGGTCGTTGTCGCGTAATACCTCAAAACTGCGCAGCATGAGCTCACCGAAGTCCACCACTCCTTCACGCTGGCACTGTTCTTCGTAGAGCTGGTAGATCTCGGCCTTCTTGCGGGTGTCTTCGTCGCGCACCTCCACCATATTGGGCCGCAGGCCGTCTTCCTTGCACCCCGCTATGAACCACTGGGTCTGTTTGGGCGGAAACCGTTCGTCGTCTATGTTGAATTGCTTCATCAGCCGTTTGATGGCCGAAAGCTGGTCCTGCGTATCCAGAATCTGGAAACCCTGCGGCAAAGCAGCAAGTTTGTAATGCGCGCGCAGGAAGCGGTTGCACAGGCCATGGAAGGTGCCGATCCACATACCGCGCACGTTGACCGGCAGCATCGACGTGAGCCGTGTCATCATCTCCTTGGCGGCATTGTTGGTGAACGTTACCGCCAGTACCCCCGCTGGCGACACCTGCCCGGTATGCAGCAGCCATGCGATGCGGGTGGTGAGTACACGGGTCTTGCCGGAACCGGCACCGGCCAAGATCAATGCATGGACATTGGGCAGCGTCACTGCCGCGCGTTGCTCCGGGTTCAGGTGGTCGAGCAGGTTGGATGCAGCAGAGGTGTCGGAGAACATGGCCTGATTGTAGGAACCAAGCTGTCCTTGACAGGGCTAGAATCAGGTACCGGGCCCAAGCAATTGGGGTCCGGTTTTTTTTGCCCCAAGGAAAAGTGCGCCATGGAAATATTCGACTACGAAAACATACTCTTGTTGCCGCGCAAGTGCCGCGTCGACAGCCGCTCCGAATGCGACGCGAGCACCGAGCTGGGCGGGAGGCGTTTTCGCATCCCGGTGGTACCGGCCAACATGAAAACGGTGGTGGACGAATCGATCTGTACCTGGCTGGCGCAAAACGGCTACTTC
>JANOCN010000177.1:0-3756 GCA_031412185.1 Betaproteobacteria bacterium
TGCCCAGCGATCAGAATCGCGGCCAGCACCGGCCCGAGTTCGCGGATCAGTGCAATGCCCAATACGTCCACGATAAATGCATCGGCACCGAACCTGCGCAGTTGCTGCGCCATCAGATACGCCAGCACCACACCAATCAGAAAACCCACCAGCGCGGTAATCGGCAGCGCGGTGGCACCGATGCGGTACAGGTGGCCAGACACGTCACGCCAAGGGCCGTCGCGCGGGGAGCGCACCAGCCGGGCGCAGTCGAGCAGCAATTGGCCTATCAGCCGCACCAGGTCGCGACCGTGGTCCACCACCACGTAGACCCGTTCACCCAGCCCCAGAAAGCGCTGCCACAGGGTACGCGGCTGCGCTGCCGGCGGTGGGACAGAATAACGCGCCACCCGGTCCAGCATGGCGCGTTGCGCGGGCAACACCAACAGCTGGGTCGGCCATTTGCGGCCCCAGGTATTCCATAACAATTGTGCGCCGGTATGGTCCAGCCGCTCCAGGGAGCGCAGGTCCCAATGGCCATCGGCGGGGACTCCCTGCCCCAGCGCCGCCATGCGCTGAAGTACCTCGTCCCAGACCTGCGGCCGCGCCAGCGCTGCTGCAGACCAGCACCCCAGCAGGGTCACCACGGGCGCTCCAGTACCGTTCTGGCTGGTGATGCGGGGAGCGGATTCCTCTGTAGGTTGGCGGTTGGCGGGCGTCATCGGTAGTGCCATCGTACCCGTTAGCCCAATGCCAAGCCTGAGGTTGCAGAAATTATCAGGGCCAACCCTTCGTCGGGTAAGTCCTGATACCGACCCACTGGCCGCTGACGTACAGTCTCGCCACTCGACGGGCAGAACTATCCTGCCTTGATGAGGACCCTGGAGACACAATATTTCCGCAGTGGCCGCGCCAACCGCAGCCCAAGCGGCCAATCAGGAAAGCGTCGGCCACCCCGGCGCTTTTTTGTTTTTCAGGGGGCACTCGGCCAGACTACCTCTGCCGCAGGGCGCGGTTTGCCCAGCGGTGCCCCGGCCTGCCCCTTTTTCACCGCAGCCATGTCCTCATCGTTCGGATATTGGCCCAGCAACCAATAGTCGAATACCCGGCGTGCAATCGGCGCTGCATGGGCGGCACCAAAGCCCGCGTTCTCCACCACCACGGCAAGCGCTATCTTCGGGTCTTCGGCTGGTGCGAAGGCCACGTACAGGGCGTGGTCGCGCTGGTGTTCCTCCAGCCTGGAAGCGTTGTACTTTTCCTTCGCACCGACACCCACGGCCTGCGCCGTACCGGTCTTTCCGCCCGAGCGATAGCCGGCCCCTGCAAACACGCGCGCCGAGGTGCCGTCGATGGTCGTGCTGACCATCGCATTGCGGATCACCGCCACGTGCTCCGGCTTGAACCCGAGGTCGACCGGTGCAGCGGGCGCCACGGCTGTTGCCTGGCGTGTCATAGCATCCTGGGTCGCTATCACCAGTTGCGGTTTGTGTTTTACCCCGTTGTTCGCAATGATCGCCATCGCCTGCGCGAGTTGCAGCATCGTGAAAGTGTTGTAGCCCTGGCCAATCCCGAGCGAAATGGTTTCACCGGCGTACCACTTTTGCTGGTCGGTGCGTTTGTAATACGCCCTTTTCCAGGCCTGGCTTGGCAGAATGCCGCGCGACTCGCCCAACAGGTCGATGCCGGTCATCTGGCCAAACCCGAGTGGCTTCATGAAGTCGTGGATGGTGTCCACCCCCATCTCGTTGGCCAGCGAATAAAAGTAGACATTGCTAGATTTCGCAATCGCCGCATGCATGTCCACCGGGCCCAGACCGTGGTCGCCGTGGCTGCGGAACTCGTGGCCAGCAAACATCCAGGAACCGTTGTCGTTGATGATGGTGCTGGCGCTGCGTTTACCGGTCTGCAATGCCGCCATCGCCATGAACGGTTTGTAGGTGGAGCCGGGCGGATAGGTACCACGCAGCGCCCGATTGAGCAGCGGTTTGTCGAGCGACTCGTTCAGCGCCTGCCAGTTTTCGGTGTCGATGCCATCGACAAACAAGTTGGGATCGAAGGTTGGTTTACTGACAAATGCCAGCACCTCGCCGGTCTTGGGGTCCAGCGCCACCAAGGCCCCCCGGCGCTCGCCAAACATGTCCTCCACCAGCTTCTGCAGCTTGATGTCGAGCGACAACTTCACCGTGTGGCCGGGCGTGGAGGGGCTGCTGGCGAGTTTGCGCACAGCACGGCCACCCGCCGAGGTCTCCACCGAGTCGACGCCGGTGGCCCCGTGCAATTGGGTCTCGAAACTCTGCTCCACACCCAGCTTGCCGATGTATTCGGTACCCCGGTAGTTGGCCGCGTCCTCGGAGTCTTCGAGTCGCTCTTTTTCGGATTTGTTGATGCGCCCGATGTACCCGATGACATGGCTGGCCAGTTCGCCAAACGGGTAACTGCGAAACAGCCGCGCCTTGATTTCCACGCCCGGGAAACGGAAACGCTGGGCGGCGAACCGCGCCACCTCTTCGTCGGTCAACTTGGTGCGGATGGCGATCGACTCGAAACTCTTCGACTCTTCCTGCAACTTCTTGAAGCGACGCCGGTCGCGCGGGGTGATGTCCAGCACCTCCGACAGCTCAGTCAGGGTCTGTTCCAGTACCGCCACCCGGGACGGCGTTATCTCCAGTGTGTAGGCCGAGTAGTTGGTGGCCAGCACAATGCCGTTGCGGTCCAGGATCAGGCCCCGGTTGGGCACCACGGGCACCACTGCCGTACGGTTGCTTTCGGCCTGCGCCATCAGATCGTCGTGCCGCGTCACCTGCAGCACGACCAGCCGGGCCGCCACCAGCGCGAAACACACCAGCACCACCAGGCTGACCACCAGAACCCGCTGGCGAAAACGGGCCAGTTCGGCTTCAACATTGCGTAGCTCCGTCATTTAGGTAGCTCTGTCATTGCTCTAGCTCCGTTATCTAAAAGCTTGTCACTGTCATAGCGGCCGGTTGGCATCCGGGTCCGGTGCTCTTCTCTGAGGCACCAGCAGCAGCACACTCACCACCGGCCACAGCAGTGCCTGGACCAACGGGGCCAGCAGCATCGGGAATCCTGGAAACGTGCCGCCGCCCAACATCTGCGCCAGCAACTCCACCACCTGTGCTACAGCAAACAGCGGCAGCACTTGGGCCGCCTGCGAAGGTACGCTGAACCACAACAGGCGACGGTGGATCGTGATGGCCAGAAAACTCAGCACGGTGTAGGCCAGCGCATGGGCCCCCAGCAGCCCGCCCTGGTGCACATCGATCAACAGGCCAAATACAAAAGCCACGCCAATACCCACACGCTGGGGCTGGTGCACGCTCCAGAACGCCAGCACCAGCGCCAGCGCGTCCGGCGACCATGCGGCGCGCCCCCACAAACCCATGTTTTGCAACATGTTCAGCAGCAGCCCGGCGAGCAGGCTGCCCCAGATGAAGAACGGGTTGGCCGGCAGCAGCAACTGCTGGCCCTGGCGCATGATCATTTCAACGCTCCGGCTGGTTTCATTTTTTAGCTGCTTTCCTGCCGGTGGCTGCTGGAAGCTCGAGCGGTGGGCGGGACGCGATCTGGTCGGACACCGGCTGCAAAACCATCACATGGGCGGTACCAGACACCAGCGCCACCGGACGCAGATGGATGCGCGCAAACGCAGAGTCCACACGCCGCTCCACCTTGTCCACCCGCGCCACCGGCAAACCGGCCGGATACACACCGTCAACCCCGCTGGTAGCCAGAATGTCGCCCGCCTGCACATCGGAG
>JANOCN010000178.1:0-1912 GCA_031412185.1 Betaproteobacteria bacterium
CCCGTGTGCAGAATGGCTATGCGGCACATACCTTGCCTGAGATTGAGTACGATCGCGCTGCGCTACGTCCAATGGAGGCGAGACATGCCATCGCGCAACGAATCATGGATGCTTTTGCACCAGTTATTCGCACACATTTGAATCAATGGTATCATTTCGTGCCCCTCTGGAGCGAAGTGGCACCGCCCCAAAACCCAAAATGAATTCATTTCTTTTTCAAAACGGCTCACGGGCTTTTCGAAAGCTAACAGCAGCGATCGTCGCGATAACCTTATTCTGCGGCGGATTGTTCAGCACTACCGCCGAGGCCCAGACCAATACGCATCCCCTGCTCTCCACCATGCTGCTGGAGCGCCATCACCAGTACTCCAAAGATGTGGTCCGTGCCGTGGGCGAGCACCATGAATGTCTGGACGGCTCCGGTTACCCACGTAATCTTTCAAGCGACGCCATTAGCCCCCTGGGCAAGATACTCGCGCTGGCGCAAGTAGTAGCCGCCATGTTTGCGCCCGGACGCAACGCGCCGGAGATGCGCTTGTCGGTGCTGCTGCGCATGAATACCCATCGCTACGACAACACCATGTCGATGCAGGTGGTCGGATTGCTGAAACCGCAACACGATGCGATCAGTGCAGACACCGGGCGCCTGCAGGACCCTGTGTCCGTGTTGCGGGAAATCGACCGGCTGTTATGCCAATTGCCGCTGGCGCACACGGCCGGTGAGGTCGCGATCAGTGCAACGCGCCTGGAGATGCTGGGTCTGATCGGACGCCATGCAGGGCAGTTGCGGCGCTCGCTGGCCGGTGTGGGTGCCGTGCCCGACCAGCTTGACCAGTTGGGCAAGGATGCGCTGGACGAAACGGTGTTGGCCGAGCTCACGCTGTTGACGCGCGAAGCAGCATGGCAGTTGCGAACCCTGGGGCGCCAGGCGCGCAGGCGCTGGCAAGCACAACAGGATGAACATCTTCCCAGCACCCTGGAGCAGTGGCTTTCAGACGTGGAAGCGGCGGCAGACCGGGCCTGAACCAGCGTCAGCGTCCGCACAGCGCGCGGCGTGGGTAGGGGCGACCCAGTTCAGTTACGGCTCAGTTGCGCCGCGGGTATGGCCCCGTACGGCCCAAGTACTTGACGCAGTCAACCATTTGGGACACCATCGGAAGATGGCGATTGAACCTGGACCTGTTGACACCCACCACGTCAATGCGCTGCGCGCATTCAACCGGTTCTACACCCAGCGCATTGGTGTACTCGCCCCTTACCTTGGCAGCAGCTTGTCGTTGACCGAAGTGCGTGTGCTGTATGAGCTGGCGCAGCAGTTACCTGAAGGAAAATTTGGCGCGGCGCAGCTTGGCGCGCGGCTGGGTCTCGATCCGGGTTACCTCAGCCGCATACTGCGTCGCTTCGAAGAGCGTGGCTGGCTCAAACGCACACCGTCAATGCACGACGCGAGGTTGAGCCTGCTGGCGTTGACCCGGGCAGGAAGAAGCGCCTATGCGCCGCTGCAGGCAAAATCCAATGACGAGGCGGCTGCATTGCTGGCACCATTGCGCGCCGGACAACAAGCGCAGTTGGTCGAAGCGCTTGCAACAGTCCATCGTCTGCTGAAGCCGCAAGCGGCGGACGCGTCTGTCCAGAGCGCCGTCCTGCGCGGTCCCCAGCCCGGAGACATGGGCTGGGTGGTCCAGCAACATGGCGAGATCTATGCCCGCGAATACGGGTTCACCACCGAGTTCGAAGCACTGGTGGCCGAGATAGTAGCCAAATTCGTCCGCAATTTTCAGAGCGACTGGGAGTGCTGCTGGATCGCAGCGCTTGGTGCTGAGCGTGTAGGCTCGGCGTTTGTAGTGCGCAAATCAAAATCGGTCGCCCAGCTACGGCTGCTTATTCTTGCGCCCCAGGCGCGTGGCCAGGG
>JANOCN010000179.1:0-1800 GCA_031412185.1 Betaproteobacteria bacterium
CAATAAGCGTCGATCGTGCCGACATCGCGCCAATAGGGTTCGCCTGCTTCCGCACCCGGCACACAACTGAGCGCAAACGGGTGCGCCGCAGCGCAACCGTTACGCACTGCGCGCGGAATAATGTCCTTGCCGAAATCGTGGCTCGAGTCGGGGTCGGCCATGTCGCGTTCCAGCACCGCGTACAGGTAGTTCGCGTCAAACATGTAGATGCCCATGCTGGCCAGCGACAGCTCGGGATTGCCTGGCATGGCCGGCGGGTCGGCTGGCTTCTCCATGAACTCGGTAATCATGCTGTCGTGGTCCACCGCCATAACGCCAAAAGCAGTCGCCTCGGCGCGCGGCACGGCAATACAGGCCACGGTGCAGGGGCGCCCTTTGGCCACATGGTCGGCCAGCATCAGTGCGTAGTTCATCTTGTAAATATGGTCGCCCGCCAGCACCACGATGTACTCGGCACCGTAACTCTCCAGAATGTCGTGGTTCTGGTACACGGCGTCGGCTGTGCCGCGGTACCAGCTCTCGTCGTCGTTGCGCTGCTGCGCAGGCAGCAGATCGACAAATTCGTTCATCTCGCTTTTGAGAAAGGCCCAGCCGCGCTGCAGGTGGCGCAGCAGGCTATGCGACTTGTATTGGGTGATGACACCAATACGCCGCACCCCTGAATTCAGGCAGTTGGACAAGGCGAAGTCGACGATGCGGAACTTACCGCCAAAATACACCGCCGGTTTGGCCCGGCTGTCGGTCAGGTTCATCAGGCGGCTGCCCCGCCCGCCCGCCAGCACCAAGGCCACCGCGCGTTTGGGCAGATCCAAACTCAAGGCCAGTTTTTGCGGTTCCATGCTGTCTCCTGTGAGGCGGTGGTTTTGGGCTGCTGCGCCATCTTAATGCGGTTGCTCCCGGTTGCGGGTTACGGCACGATTACTGCATGCGAAAATTCACCGGGCAGCGCGCCTTCCACCCCCTGTTTGGAACGTCTTGAACCCCAGAGGATTGCACCGTGACCCAGAGCCTTTCGCAACCGCAGCCCAGCCTGGCCACCGCCATCGGGTTGGAGCTGCTGCAAACCGTGGCAGTCGACGCCAGCCGCGCCACACCGACTGAGCTGATGCAGGCGCTGGCCCAGGTGGCACGCCAGCAACTGTCGCGGCGCTGGGTCCAGACCCAGGCCCGGGACCGCGCTGGCAAGGCGCGCCGCGTGTGTTACCTGTCGATGGAGTTCCTGATCGGGCGCACATTGTCGAATGCGCTGGCGGCGCTGGAATTGAAAGATGCGGCGACCCAGGGGCTGCTGCACTACGCCGCCCGCCTGGAAGAGGTTGCCACGTGCGAGCCCGACGCCGCCCTGGGTAACGGCGGCCTGGGGCGACTGGCAGCCTGTTTTCTGGATTCCATGGCCACCGTCGGCCTGCCTTCTTTTGGTTATGGCATCCGCTACGAATACGGCATGTTTGCGCAGGCCATCCAGGACGGCTGCCAGACCGAGTACCCCGATCCGTGGCTCCAGGACGGCACGCCCTGGGAATTTCCGCGCGCCGACATCAGTTATCCGGTGCGTTTTGGCGGCTGGGTCGAGCATGTCAACGGTGCAGTGGTGTGGCGTAACGCGGCCGAAGTGGTGGCCAAGGCCTATGACATGGTCATCCCGGGCCATGGCACCACCAGGGTCAGCGTTGCGCCACACGACTTTGCCGTTGATATGTTCGACCCAGCCGCCAAAACGGACCGGGTAACTGATGTCGGCACGTGGAAACTCCCAGGGCGTGCCGTCCTGCAGCCACGGGTCGGGGTACTCGGTCTGGC
>JANOCN010000180.1:0-2848 GCA_031412185.1 Betaproteobacteria bacterium
GCCGCATGGTGATCCTGGTGGATGAAGAAGATCGCGAGAACGAGGGCGACCTGGTGCTGGCGGCCGACCATGTAAGTGCTGCTGCGATCAACTTTATGGCACGTTTTGGCCGCGGGCTGATCTGCCTGACCTTGACGCGTACCACCTGCGAACGCCTGCACCTGCGCCCGATGGCGGCACGCAACGGCACCCGGCTGGGTACGGCCTTCACGGTGTCCATCGAAGCCGCCGAGGGGGTAACCACTGGCATTTCTGCGGCAGACCGGGCACGTACTGTGCAGGCGGCAGTGCACCGGGATGCACGGCCGCAGGACCTGGTGCAACCCGGCCATGTTTTCCCGCTGCAGGCGGTGGACGGTGGCGTACTCATGCGCGCCGGCCACACCGAAGCCGGCTCTGACCTGGCGGCCATGGCGGGTTGCAGTCCGGCGGCCGTGATCTGCGAAATCATGCGCGACGACGGCACCATGGCGCGCCTGCCTGACTTGAAGATCTTCGCTGCTGAGCACGGGCTCAAGATAGGCACGATTGCGAGCCTCATCGAATACCGCAGCCGGGTCGAGTCGCTGGTCCGCAAGCTCGGGTCACGCCCGCTGCAGACAGTTGCCGGAGAATTCACCGCACATGCCTTTCGTGACACCCCAGGGCAGGGCGTGCACCTGGCCTTGGTCAGGGGCCAATGGGCCAGAGACGATACGGTGCTGGTGCGGGTACACGAGCCGCTTTCGGTGCTGGACGCGCTCGAAGTGGGCCGGTCGATGCATTCCTGGAGCCTGGACGCGTGTCTGGCCCGGATCGCAGCCGAGGGCAAGGGTGTAGCGGTGCTGTTGAACTGCGGTGAAAGCGCCGAACAGTTGCTGGCGCAGTTCGAAGGTACTGCCGTTGCCAGCCACGGGCCGCAGCGCGGACGTATCGACTTGCGTACCTACGGCATCGGCGCACAAATCCTGCGCGAATGTGGCGTGCAGAAAATGAGCCTGCTGGGCAATCCAAGAAGGTTGCCCAGCATGACCGGGTACGGGCTCGAAATCACCGGCTACATCAGCCGCTGAGAACCATTTTTAAGACCCACAAGGAACCACAGATGTTTGGTGCGGACAAGGGACGGCTGGAGGCGACCGATAAACGCCTGCGCGGCAACAAGCTGCGTATTGGCCTGGTACAAGCGCGATTTAATGGGGCTATTACGGATGCGCTGGCGGGTGCCTGCAAAGCGGAGTTGCTGGTTTTGGGTGTGGCGCAGGAAAACATCACGCATGTGCACGTACCCGGTGCGCTGGAAGTGCCCGTGGCGCTGCAGGCGCTGGCAGAGACCGCCAGCTTCGACGCGCTGGTAGCACTGGGCTGCATCGTGCGTGGTGAAACCTACCACTTCGAGCTGGTGGCCAACGAATCGGGTGCAGGTGTTTCGCGTATTGCGCTGGATTACCAGTTGCCGGTTGCCAACGCGATTCTCACCACCGAGAACCTGGAGCAGGCGGTGGCACGCCAAACCGACAAGGGCCGTGATGCTGCGCGCGTGGCGGTTGAGATGGCCAACCTGCTGGAAGATATTGGATGAGCGAATTCAACTACCCGAATACCCCGGCCCGTCCACCGCGTCAGTCCCGCACCGGCCTCACCAGCACCGGAGCGCGCAAGGCGGGCAGCAAGTCGGCGCGTAGCCGCTCGCGCGAGTTCGCGCTGCAGGGGCTCTACCAGCACCTGGTGGGCCGTAACCCGGTGGCCGAGATCGATGCGTTCACGCGCGACCTGGCTGGTTTTGGCAAATGCGACAGCGCGCACTACGACGCCCTGTTGGGAGGTTGCGTAGCAGAAGAAGCGGCGCTGGATGCAATTATTCTTCCGCTGCTGGACCGCAAGCTCCAGGAAATTTCGCCCGTGGAACACGCCACCATGTGGATCGGTGTCTACGAGTTCCAGCATTGCCTGGACGTACCGTGGCGGGTGGTGCTAAATGAATGCATTGAGTTGGCCAAGGAATTCGGCGGAACCGATGGGCACAAGTATGTCAACGCCGTGCTGAACGGCATAGCACCCGGACTGCGTGCTGCAGAAATCGCCGGTGAACGCAGTGGTCGGTAGCGCACACGGGTCCGCCTTATTCACGGATAGGTTCTTAGCCAAGTTGAACTTTTTGTTACAGCAGTTGCGCTGGAGTGCGGGCCCGGGTGCCCCACAATCGCCAGCTGTTGCGGAAACCCTTACATGAACCAAGACCTGTCGATACTGCATCTGGTACTGAACGCCAGCATTGTGGTTCAACTGGTGATGTTGCTGTTGGTGGTGGTGTCGGTGTCCAGTTGGGCAGCGATATTCCGCAAACTGTTTGCATTGCGCCGGGTCAAGACGCTCAATGAAGCCTTTGAGCGTGATTTCTGGTCGGGCACCAGCCTGAACGACCTGTTTGCGGCGGCCGTCAAGAATGCCCGCAAGTCTGGCGCCATGGAGCGCATTTTTGCCAGCGGTCTGCGCGAATACCAGAAGCTGCGTGAACGTCGCATCACCGACACCGGCACGCTGATGGACGGTGCGCGCCGGGCCATGCGTGCCAGCTTCCAGCGCGAGATGGACGAGGTCGAAACCAATCTGTCTTTCCTGGCGTCGGTTGGTTCCGTGTCGCCTTATGTCGGCCTGTTTGGCACAGTTTGGGGCATCATGCATGCATTCACCGGGCTTGCCAATCTGCAGCAGGTTACGCTGGCCAGTGTTGCCCCCGGAATAGCCGAGGCACTGGTGGCTACCGCCATTGGCCTGTTCGCAGCCATTCCAGCGGTGGTGGCCTACAACCGGTTCGCGCGCGATATCGACCGCATTGCGATCCGGCTGGAAACCTTCATCGAAGAGT
>JANOCN010000181.1:0-4464 GCA_031412185.1 Betaproteobacteria bacterium
GCGGCCTTTTGCTCGGGGCTCAAGGTACCGGTGTTATCTACCACCCGCGCAACCAGCGGCGGCACCGGCACCAGGTCTTGCGCCAGCGCACCCGCGGCGCAAAAAACCAGCGCCACCCACAGCGACGACCCGACGAACCGCCGCAGCGCAGCTTGGCCGCCGTCGAACCAGCCCCGGCAAAAACTCATGGCCCGATGTCCATGTCCCGTGGTACGGCTACTTCTTGTTGAAGTCAACCGTAGGCGGTGCCGAAATCTGGGCCTCGTTGGCGACCGCAAAACTGGCCTTGGGTTGGTAACTCATGACCATGGCCGTGAGATTGCTGGGGAAACTGCGTACCAGCACGTTGTATTCTTCGATGGTCTTGATGAAGCGGTTGCGCGCTACGGTGATGCGGTTTTCGGTTCCTTCGAGCTGCACCCTCAGGTCGGAGAAGCCCTGGTTGGCCTTCAGGTTGGGGTATTGCTCCGACACTACCATCAGCCGGCTCAACGCGCTGCCCAACTCGCCCTGGACGGCCTGGAACTTCCTGAACGCTTCCGGGTTGTTCAGGGTCTCCGGGGTGACCTGTATCGACGTTGCGCGGGCGCGTGCTTCTATCACCTTGGTCAGCGTGTCCTGCTCAAATGCGGCTTCGCCCTTCACGGTGGCAACAATGTTCGGCACCAGGTCGGCGCGGCGCTGGTATTGGTTGAGCACCTCGCTCCAGGCGGCTTTGGACTGCTCGTCGAGCCGCTGAAAGTCGTTGTAGCCGCAGCCCGTCAAAACGAGTGCAGCCAAAATCACCATTACGCCGCGCAGGCCGCTCCAACCTCTGATGTTCCAGTTTTTCATAATCGCCTCCCAGATAAAACGCGCTGCTGCGCAGGCCGCAACGGTAGCACAGGTGTGAAAATGGGCCTATGCCCAAAGCCAAGACCCAAGCCGCCACCGTGGGTGGATCTGCCGATGACACCGAAGCCGCCTTCTACGAAGCTCTGCAGGGTGCCGATATCGAATTGCTCATGTCTTGCTGGGCCGACGACGACGAAATTGTGTGTGTGCACCCCGGTGGCCCGCGGGTGGTGGGGCCGGGTGCCATCCGGGCCACCTTCGAGGCCATCTTCGCCAACGGCCGCATTTTGGCCCGGCCGGAACAGGTGCGACGCGTGAGCGCACTGGCCAGCGTGGTCCACAACCTGCTTGAGCGCGTGGAGGTGCTGACCGACGGCGGGCCGGTGCAGGCCTACGTGCTCGCCACCAACGTCTACCACAAGACCGCGCAGGGCTGGCGCATGGTGGCGCACCATGCCAGCCCCGGCAGTGCCGCCCAGGCGCAGGAAATCAACGACACGCCCCAGGTTTTGCATTAAACCTAGATTCGGCAATTGACCGCTTGTTTGCGCTGGCAACACCACATGAACATTGAGTTTTGTACCCACGACAGCCTTCACCATTTGGGTGAGAGCGCTACACACCCGATCAATCCGCGCTGCGGCGTGCTGGCGGCGTTGCTTCTCCTCGCGGGCATGCGCCCGCAGCGTCGTCGCGCCTTGCTAGCCCACCGCATCGCAGCCCGCTCGGGCGCGTCCAATTGCCGAATCTAGGTTGAACTACGTCGCCCCGGTCTGGTTGCCAGGTGGCAACCTGCAGACCATCTGGCCTGCGCTATTTGCGCGCCGGGTGTTCGGCCCGCAGCCTGCGTACCGGCGCGAGCGCTGGATAGCCCCGGATGCAGACTTTATCGATGTGGATTGGCTGGTGCACGGGTCTGCGCCAGCCTTGCAGCCCGACGCCACCGCGCCGACTTATGCTGCGGCGGAACGGTCACTTGCGCCAGCGCCGCTGCTGGTCATGTTCCATGGGTTGGAGGGCTCGTCGTCGAGCCACTATGCGCTGGCCTTCGCCGACTTTGCGCGCGAGCATGGTATCGGTTTCGCAGTCGCCCATTTCCGGGGCTGCAGTGGTGAGATCAACCACGGCCCACGCGCCTACCACTCGGGAGACTTCGAGGAGATTGACTGGGTGCTGCAACGTTTTCGCCAGCAACACCATGGCCCGCTGGTCGCCGTGGGCATCTCACTTGGCGGCAATGCCTTGCTGCGCTGGGCTGGCGAGATGGGGCACGTGGCGGGTAATGTGGTGCAGGCGGTTGCGTCGGTCTGCGCACCGATTGACCTGGCCGCCGGTGGGTATGCGATTGGCCGGGGCTTCAACCGCCTGGTCTACACGCGCCGGTTCCTGAGCAGCATGAAACCCAAGGCGCTGCGCAAACTGGCGCAGCACCCCGGTCTGTTTGACCGCGAGGCGCTGCTCGCCGCGCGAGATCTGTATGAGTTTGACAATATCTTCACTGCGCCGCTGCACGGGTTCAGAAGCACCGAAGACTACTGGGCCAGAGCCTCGGCCAAGCCGCATCTGGCGCGGATCGGCATCCCAGCGCTGGTGGTGAATGCACGCAACGACCCGTTTGTGCCAGCCTGGAGCCTGCCGCACCAGGACCAGGTGGGCGGTAGTGTAGACCTGTGGCAACCGGCCCACGGCGGGCATGTAGGTTTCGTGCGGGGGCCACTGCCAGGCCATGTGCGCAGCATGCCCGACGCAGTGGGCGGGTGGTTGTTGGAGCACACCACCTGAGCGACACGGCCGCGCCATAATTCGGCAATGGACGACATTGTCAAACAGGCCTTGGCCAAATGGCCAAACGTGCCGCATTGTTATGGCTGGCTGGGCCTGGATGCGCGGGGCAACTGGTACATGCGCGACGACCGGGTGCAAGCACTCGGCCGGTTTGCCAACGGTACCCCACAGAGCAAGGGCTCGCTGCTCAAACATGAAAAATTGATCGACTTCATCCAGCGCAACTATGAGACCGACGCCACCGGTCAGTGGTTCTTCCAAAACGGCCCGCAGCGCGTGTATGTCGAGCTGGAGGCAACGCCCTTCGTCTGGCGCGTTGCAGCCGACTTCTCCGTGACTGCCCACAGCGGCCAGGCGGCGCGCGTGCAGCGTTGCGTGGTGGACGAAGATGGACGCGTCTACCTGGAGTCCGATCTGGGATTTGGCCTGGTTCATACCCAGGATATGCTGGGCGCGGCAGAGGCTATCGAGGCCGGTTTGTGGGTGCCGTTACAAATGCTGGCTGCCGAACTGCCAACGCGATTCGCTTATGTCAAGAGCCCCCAGGCGCTGAAGGACGGCTTGGGCGCGCCAAGTCCCTGAGGCTGGAGCGGGTGCCCCCTTTATTTGGCGGCACTGGCAGCCGGAGCGGCAGCTACAGCTACCGCCTCGGCCTGCTTGGGCGGCTGAAACTTGCCACCCGCTGTGTTGGCCAGGTAAACCACCGCGCGCGCGATTTCCATGTCTTCGTATTCCCCGCCGCCTTGCGCGCCCATGGCGCCTTTGCCCTTGAGCGAGGAGTTGACCAACGCTTCCAGCCCGGTCGCGATGCGCGGAGCCCAGGCAACCGTGTCGCCGACCTTGGGTGCCCCTGCAAGACCCGCAGTGTGGCAGGCCGTGCACTGGGCCTTGAACACCTCTTCGCCAGACTTGAGCTCGCGATTCGCGTCACGAATCTCGACCATGCCGACCTTTTGGATACGCTGTGCAATCGATTTTTCGAGGTCCACAGCACCGGCCGCCGGCTTGTTGCCCGAGACCACAAAATAGACCAGCCCGATGATGATGATGACGGGTGCCACAAACGACAAAAACACCGTCATTAACAACTGTTTGGGTGTCTTGATGGGCCCCGTGTGGTCTTCCTCGTGGCTGTTGTCGCTCATGGTGTCCCTAAAAAGTCTGGCGCTGCGAAAGCAGCCGGGAATTATAGCCACCCCCCTGTGCAAACCTCCTACAATGCCCAGTCTTGCAGCAGCGGCTGTAGCTCAGTGGATAGAGTATTGGCCTCCGAAGCCAAGGGTCGTGGGTTCGATCCCCGCCAGCCGCACCAATCGACCGTCTCACGACGTGTCATAACACCTCAGAACCCGCATGTTTCCTAGCATCGCGGGTTTTTTCTTGACTCATAGAGCCTCATGCGGCAGCATGACATACCGCCAAACAAGTGGTATTTTTGGCGGTATTTCAAAATGACCCGCAACAACATACCGCCAATGAGGTAGATATGGCTTTGACAGACACATTTGTCCGGAACGTCAAGCACTCTGAATCCGCTGCCGGTGACAAGTACACGGATGGTCGCGCGATGTATCTGCTGGTCAATGCAAGCGGCAAATACTGGAGGATGAACTACCGCTTTGCCGGCAAACGGAGGACGCTTGCGCTTGGCGTGTACCCCGATGTCGGCTTGGCGAAGGCAAGGCAGCGCCGTGAAAAGGCGCGCGAACAGTTGGCGGATGGAATCGATCCCGCCGCGGCCAAGCGCGAGGACAAGCAAGCCCTGGCGGATGCCGCAGCCAACACCTTTGAAAAGGTCGCGCGAGATTGGTGGACCAAGACTGCGGCGAAGCGGGCCGAAGGGAC
>JANOCN010000182.1:0-5854 GCA_031412185.1 Betaproteobacteria bacterium
TGAACCTGGCCGCCGACGGCATCCAGGACTGGATCGGGCAACGGAGGACCCAACGTTGAGCAGCCTGCCCTCAGGCTCCACGCGAGCCGCGGCGCCATACAGCGACCAGCCAGGGGCCTTGCCGGTCCTGAGCATCCGCAATTTGCAGGTCGCATTTGCCTCTCGCGCCGCAGATGGTGCAACCCGCCTGGCCCGTGTATTGAACGGTGTGGACCTGGATGTCGGCAGTGGCCGCATCGTGGGTCTGATTGGTGAGACCGGTGCCGGCAAGTCGATGACGGCGACCGCCACCATCGGGCTGTTGCCACGGCTCGCCGAAGTGTCCGGCGACATTCGTTTTGAGGGTGTCAATTTGCTGGCGCTCGAAGGTGACGCGCTGGACCGGGTACGTGGTGCACGGATTGGTTTTGTGGCGCAAAACCCGCGCGCGGCGCTAGAGCCGGTGACGCGTATTGGCGACCAGCTGGTACGGCTGATACGGGCACACTCTGCTAGCGACAAATCGACAGCGCGGGCGCGCGCCATCGAGATTCTGCAGGCCGTGGGCATCCCTGACCCACAAGCGCGTTACCGCGCCTATCCACACGAATTGTCGGGGGGCATGGCGCAGCGGGCAGTGATCGCCATGGCCCTGGTGAACCAGCCGCAGTTGGTGATCGCCGATGAACCCACCACCGGGCTGGATGTGACCGTGCAGGCGCAAGTGCTGGATCTCCTGCTGCACCTGGTGCGTGCGCAACGTGCGGCAGCACTGGTGATCACGCACGACCTCGGGATCGTGGCGCAGTACTGTGACGACATGGCGATCATGTTTGCCGGGCGTGTGGTGGAGCGCGGCCCGGTGACCGAAGTTTTCGCCAACCCGCAGCATCCCTACACGCGCCGCCTGATCGCGGCGTCCAGGTCCCGTGTGGGTAGTGCCGCCGCCCTCATGAAGTCAGATCCACCCGATCTTTTTCGCCAGTCCGCCGCCTGTGTCTATGCCGACCGCTGTGCGCTGGCTGCGCCGGTATGCCAGAACACTCCGCAAGAGCGCAGCTGCAGCGCCGTCGCACCCGCCCACCTGGTGATGTGCCATATGGCGCAAACAGCATGAATACAGCAGTGGTCAGCCCGCAGAACACCGCCGGGCTGCTGCGCCTGGACGCTATCACGCACGAATTCGACGTTGGCGGGAAACGCAGGCTCACGGCGCTGCGCAATGTTTCGCTGTCGATTCAGCCGGGCGAGGCGGTTGGCCTGGTCGGCGAGAGCGGGTCTGGCAAGTCGACCCTGGGCCGTATCGCCATTGGCCTGCTGCCGCCAGGCTCCGGTTCGGTGCGCTTTGACGGCCAGGACCTGGCGGCGCTGCCAGCGTCGGCTTTGCGAACACTTCGCCGGCGCATGCAGATAATTTTTCAGGACCCCTGGGGCGCGCTGAATCCTCGCCACACGATCGGCCAGCTGATCGCCGAACCACTGCTACTACACACTGCACTGAGCCGTTCGCAGCGCCAGCAGCAGGTCGAAGCGTTGGCGCAGCGCATGCAACTCGGTCTTCCTCTGCTGGAGCGTTATCCGGCGCAACTGTCGGGCGGCCAGCTGCAACGCGTCTGTATCGCGCGTGCGCTTGCCACCCAACCCGATCTGCTGGTGCTCGATGAGCCCACCAGTTCGCTGGATGTGTCGGTGCGCGCCGGGATTCTGGAACTGCTCGATACACTGCGCCGCGAAACCGGTGTGGCCATGTTGTTTATCTCGCACGATCTGGAGACTATCCACGCCCTGTGTGATCGGGTCGTGGTGTTGTACCTGGGTTGCGCGGTGGAGTCAGGGCCAGTGGACACCGTCTTCGAAAACCCGGCACATCCCTACACGCAGGCCCTGCTCTCGGCACAGTTGTCGCCTGACCCGGCGTTCAAGACCGTGCGCCAGCAACTGAAAGGCGAGATACCGAGCCCGCTTGCCGCCCCGCCGGGTTGCCCGTTTTCAACCCGCTGCCCGATTTTTGAGCCGCGCTGCGATGCCGCTTTGCCAGCGCTGCGCAGCGACACCAACGGCAAACATGCCGCACGCTGCATCCGGCTGGCACCCGAGCAATTTCCTTTGCTAACCGAAGGGGTTTGATGTCCACCCAGTTTCCACGACTCCTTTCGCCCGGCAAACTTGGCCGGTTCGAAACCAAGAACCGGGTCTGGATGACCAGCCACGCCACCTTGCTGGTAAAGGACCACCTGTTCACCGATGCCCACGTGGACTATTACGTTGGACGCGCCAAAGGCGGCGCAGCCGTGATCACCATGGAAGCGATGGCGGTGCACGAATCCACCCAGCCCTACCCCGGCAAAGCGTTCGCGTTCGACCCCCGTATGGTGAAGGAGTTTCGCAAGATCGCCGCTGCCGTGCACAACCACGGAACCCTGATCCTGGCGCAAGCCTGGCACCGTGGCCGCCAGACCAACAGCGTTACCAGCCGGGTACCGGTGTGGGCACCCTCCGCGATCCCATGCTCGGTGTACCGCGAAATGCCCAAGGTGATGTCGCAGGAAGACATAGAACAGATCATCCATGGCTACCGGCTGACGGCACGCCATGCTATCGAGGGCGACCTGGACGGCATCGAGCTCGGTGCCGCCTCGCACGGTTATCTGCTTAACCAGTTCCTGTCGCCGGCCACCAACCACCGCCAGGACGAATACGGTGGTTCGCTGGAGAACCGGCTGCGTATTGTGATGCGCATCATCGACGCTGCACGTGAAGAAACCGGCGCCAATGCCATCGTGGGCCTGCGCATCAACAGCGATGACGGCATGTCGGGTGGGCTGGGTCCGGTGCAGTGGGCCGAAATTGCCCAGCACCTGGTAGCCGGTGGCAAACTCGACTACATCTCGTGTTCGCAGGGCACCTACCTGAACCGGATGATGATCTACCCGACTTCGCCCGAACAACACGGCTTCCAGATGGCTGCCACGCGCCAGGTCAAGGCCAGCGTCGATGTGCCGGTAGTTGGTGTCGGGCGTATCACCACGCCAGACGAGGCTGAAGCCATCCTGCGCGCCGGAGACTGCGATTTTGTCGGCATGACGCGCGCATTGATCGCCGATGCATTCTGGGTCCGCAAAGCCGAGCAGGGCCAAGCCGACAAGATCCGCCCTTGTGTCGGTGCCAACTGGTGCATGGAATCCATTTTTGCGCATGCGCCGATTGCCTGCATACACAACCCCTCGGTGGGGCGCGAGAAGCAGCTGTCAGAAGAACACACGGTGCGGGCAACGACGCGAAAAAACGTTGCGGTGGTTGGTGCTGGTCCGGCGGGCCTGCGCGCGGCCCTGACAGCCTCCCGGCGCGGCCACCAGGTCACCCTTATCGAACGCTCCACCGAGCTGGGAGGGCAAGTCGCCTGGATGGGGCGGGTCCAGAGCGCGCGTGAACTGTCAGACACTGTGGGTTGGCTGATCGCACAACTGCGTGACACCGACGTGCAGATTTACCGGGACAGCGTCGCCACCCCTGAATTGCTGGCGGAAGCCGGGTACGACACCGTGATTGTTGCCACCGGTGCCACGCACCTCAAGCATGGCTGGTCCCCACTGCAACCCGCGCGCTGGGACGGCCCGGACATGCCCGGGTCGGAGCAAGCCTGGGTGGTGTCCTGCGCCGATGTGCTTGGTCTCGCAGAACCGCTGCGCGAAGGCAAGGCGGCTGGATCCGCCAAGCGCGCCCTGGTGGTCGATACATTGGGTGCACGCCACGGTGTTCTGACGGCTGAGTACCTGGCGCGGGCTGGCTGGCAAGTGCAGTTCGCGACCCAGCTCGGGCAAGCCGCACCCAACCTCGCAGCGAGTCGCGACTGGGGCAAAACCTACGGCATGTTGCGCCGCCTGGGTGTAACGTTCACCACTGACCACGATCTGGCTGCCATTGGCGACCATGCTGTCACCCTGCTGGACGTGTTTACCAAACAGCCGCTGGAGATCGAACGGCTCGATGCGCTGGTATTGGTGAACGGCGCACGCGCCGAAGACAGCCTGTTCCATGCGCTGCGCGCGGCGGGCCAGGTGGAAGTACACATGATCGGCGACGCGTTAGCCCCTCGCCGTATCAATGACGCGATCTTCGAAGCCGAACTGGTCGCCAGAAAAATATAACGCATTGCATTCAACCCCCATAAGGAGAAACCCGCATGACACCCGAAGGCAAAGCCGAACTCGACAAAATCCGCAAAGTGCGTGGCTACACGCTGCCGGTGCACGACGTACTGGCTGATCTCAACCCCGAATTTCTGCGCCGTTATGGAGACCTGGCTTCACACGTATTATTTGGGCCAGCGGAAGGCCGCGCGCTGGACCTGAAGACGCGTTATCTGGTTTTGATCGGTGTCACCACGGCGGTCAAGGGCGACCCGGAAGGTATGGAGTGGAGTGTTGTGCGTGCGCTGAAGGCTGGCGCTACGTGGGACGAGGTGCGAGAAGCGGCGTTTATGGCCGCTTTGCCGGCCGGTATTCCGGCGTTCGAGAAGGCCTGCCACACCTTCAATCTGCTGCAGAAGAACCAGGGCATGGTCAAGCAGGACGTCAGCATAATCAAGATTGCCGGAAAGGCCAAGTTGACCGTTAGCACGAGGTCGGCCCGCAAAAAGCCGGCCACAGCCAGATAGGACGGAGCAATCGATGGCAGGCAACCCGGTGTCCACGGAACAGCGCAGCGCGGTAGTAGTCGGTGCCTTTGGCGGTATCGGTGCTGCGACAGTCACCCGCCTGGTTAGCGAGGGGTGGAACGTTGTAGCGCTGGATCGGCCGTCGGTTCTGGCCGGTGACACAGCGGCGTCTGCGGTTGTAGGTATCGACCTCGCCGATCCGGCTTCCATTGACCATGCCTTCGCCGAACTGGCCAGTCGGGTGGCGCAACGCGGACCGATTGACCTGCTTGCGGTTTGCTCGGGAATCGTCGATTCAGACAAGGTGGCCACAGTCACGCTGGCCCATTGGCAGACCATGCTGGCGATCAATCTGACCGGACCGTTCATGTGTTGCCAGCACAGCTACCCATTGCTGCGCGACGGCGGTCGCATCGTATTTCTCGGTTCACTGGCAGGGCGCACCGGTGGCGTGCTCACCGGTGCCGCGTATGCAGCAAGCAAAGGCGCCATCGAGAGCCTGGCCAAATCGATGGCACAGGAACTGGCTGCGCGCCGTATCACGGTCAATGTCGTGGCACCCGGTGCCATCGATACGCCGATGCTGGATGCGCATTCCGTGGAGCGCAAAAATGCCATGGCGCAATCGACACCACTCAAACGCCTTGGGCAGCCAGAGGAAATCGCCGCAGCCATTGTTTACCTCGCCAGCAGGGACGCCGGATTTATCACCGGGGCGGTCCTGCACATCAACGGGGGAATCCGGATGGATTGAAGTGCCCTTGACTGGATGTGGCAACTAGAACGCATTTGACATATACCCGCATGCACCGCATGATTATTTGACCCCAACAGGAGAACCGCGACAATGCAAACGTCGAACAAAACCGCCCGTGAGCTCTATGCCGAGATCAAGGCCAACCCGACCCGCAAGCGTTTTGGGTTCGGGCGCAAACCCGCGCTCATCAACATTGACCTGCAAAAGGCCTACACCTGCGTTGGCGAGTTCGCCACCGCGTACGAGACCGACCCGAAGCAGCTTGCCTACGTCAACGAACTGGCGGCCGAATTCCGTGCGCGCAATTTTCCGGTGGTCTGGACCTACGTGGCCTACATGGCGTCGGGCGAAGACTGCGGCGTGTGGGGCACACGCACCGATACGCCGGATTCACTGCAAAACATCAAGGTGGGCAGCCGGCGCTCCGAATTCGACGACCAGTTGCAGATAGACCACCAGCG
>JANOCN010000183.1:0-4461 GCA_031412185.1 Betaproteobacteria bacterium
CTCACTGGTCGTGACCGGCGAAGACCGCCCGACCTACGGGGAGTTCGCGCAGGCTCTTGGTAGTGCGCTGGGAAGGCCGGTCCGGTATGAGGCTACAACGCCGGAGGTTGCCCAGCAACGGTTTGTCGCAACCGGCATGCCGGCCTGGAAAGTCCACGAACTTTTACGCATGTACGTTTACCTGCAGCATCCGCTGCATACGCAAACCACGGATGCCGTGCGTGTGTTCACGGGCAACAGGCCTCGAACATTCGCCAGCTTCGTGAGGGACTACGCTGCGCGTCTGGCTTGCGGGGAGAAGCTGCATGGATGACGTGGTGCGGCAACCGGCAACTACCGTCCAACGCCTGCGCAAGATTCTGGAATATGTCGCTGCGCTGGCGCTTTGCATCCTCATAGCCGTGACGATAGTCGACGTGTTCGGGCGCTATGTGCTGAACAAACCGCTGCCAGGTGCCTTTGAGTACGTTCGCGCACTGATGGCGATCGTCACATTCGCCGCACTTCCGCTGGTGAGCGGCAGAAACGAGCATCTGCGCGCCGGCATCCTCGACCATCTTATTTCTCCCAGGGTAAACGCCTTGCGCGAACCGTTTGTGCAGTTGTTGAGCGCCTTGGTGCTGGCAGCCATTGCCTGGCGCCTGTGGGCAGAGTCGCGTGCCAAATGGCGGTCAAAAGACATTCTGTCAAGCATCGAACTGCCGCTGTGGATTCCTATCGCCTTTATGACACTGATGTGTGCCGTCGCCGTTGTCGTTACCTTGTCGCTAACCCTCGCCACGACGCGCGCGGCGTTGGCCCCGCGAGCCTGACCCCATGGATGTAGCCATCATCGCATTTGTCGTGCTCTTCGCACTCCTGATATTCGGCATGCCGATCGGTTATGCCATGGGTCTGGTGGGTACTGTTGCATTTGCCAGCGTCGTCGGGTGGCAGGGTGCGTTGAACCAGGTCGGCAATCTGGTTGCCGATACGGCACTGAATTACAACCTTTCGGTGTTGCCGCTGTTCGTGTTGATGGGTTCTCTGTTCGCCCGCGCCGGGATGGCTGACGAACTGTACGCGGCCGCTTATGGTTTTCTGGGCGCCCTGCGCGGCGGGTTGGCAATGGCGACCATCCTGGCGTGTGGTGCGTTCAGCGCCATTTCCGGTTCCGCCCTGGCGTGCGCAGCGACCATGACCAAGGTATCTGTGCCGGTCATGCGGAAGTACGGCTACGCACCGGGCTTCGCGGCCGCTACCGTTGCGGTTGGTTCGACGCTGGACATTCTGATTCCTCCCAGTATCGCGATGGTGGTGTATGCACTGATATCCGAGGTCAGCCTGGGCAAGATCATGGTGGCAGGCATATTGCCGGGCCTGCTCGCGGTTTTTCTGCTGATTCTTACCATCGGCTTGATCACCAGCGTAAAGCCGGAGCTCGGTCCGGCCGGCCAACGCACGCCCTGGGTCGAACGCCTTCGGCTGCTGCGCGCCGTATGGCCCATCATTGCGCTCTTCAGCATCGTATTGGGGGGAATCTATCTGGGCGTCTTCAGCGCCAACGAGGCGGCCGGGGTAGGTGCCTTTGGTTCCATGGTGCTGGCGGTTCAACGGCGTACCCTGTCTCTGGGTGGTTTCATCGAAGCGCTGGTGGATGCTGCGAGGATCTCGTCGACGCTGTTCGTGGTTCTTTTTGGCTCTTTCATTCTCGCCAACTTCGTCACTGTTTCGGGTGCCACTGCTGCCTTCAGTACCTGGATGAACTCGTTTCAACTCGGGCAATTCCAGCTCATCATGCTGTTGCTGTTGGTCTATGTGGTGCTGGGGTTCATCCTGGAAGGCACTGCAGTGATGCTGCTCACAGTTCCGATGCTGCTGCCTGTCGTTCTGGCGGCAGGTATCGATCCGATCTGGTTCGGCATCTTCGTCATTATTGTCAGTGGTGCGGGTCTGATCCATCCCCCGCTTGGGCTGCTGCTGTTCGTGGTCAAGTCGCTGCTGCCCGACGTGAAAATGAACCAGATCGTGTGGGGCGTTATGCCCTACCTGGGTACCGAACTGGTGCTGGTTGCCGTCCTGATTGCTTTCCCCGGCATCGTGATGTACCTGCCAAGTCTGATGAAGTAATTTAGTCGCCCGCTTTTCGTCTGCCATTTTCAATCTCAAGGAGACCTTTATGAAGATGTTCCGCCCACTTGCCTGGTGCGCCGGCCTTGCGCTTGCTTTCAGTATTGCCGGTGGTGCCGGGGCCCAGACCACGCTGCGTTTTGCGCAGCTGGTTCCGCCAACCCACCCTTACCACACCGGCATACTGGTACCCTGGATAGCTGAAATTGACCGCGTCACCCAGGGGCGGGTCAAGGTGGAGATTACAACCGCGCCGATGGGTCCGATGTCGCGCAACTTCGACATGGTCGAGCAAGGCATAGCCGATATGGCGGGAGGCAATCACGCCCAAAGCCCTGGCCGTTTTGCACTGACCCAAATCGGCCAAACGTATGTGGGAGTCGACTCACCGGAATCGGTGTCGGTCGCTTACTGGCGTACCTACAAGCGTTTTCTGCAAAAGGCCGATGAACACACCAATACGCATGTGCTGGCACTGCATACCTCGGGTGCCCTGCATGTCTTTACGGCCAACAAAGAAGTCAAGAGTACTGCCGACTTGAGAGGCATGAAGGTATTGGCACCTGGGACGGTCCCCAGCAAGATGGCCACCAACCTGGGAGCGGTTCCGCTGATTCGCCCTCCGCCTGAATACTATGACACCGTGTCAAAAGGCATCGTGGACGGGGTCATTGGCACCAACTCGATCATCAGCGGCTTCAAGGTCGAGCCATTGATCAAATACCACCTGGATATTCCGGGCGGACTGCATTTCAGTTCATTCTTCGTCGTTGTCAACAAGGCCAAGTGGGAAGCCTTGTCGAAAGCTGATCGCGATGCCATTGACGGCGTCTCGGGCGAGGTCTACGCCAAACTGGCTGGCAAGGTGTTGGCCAAGCAGCAGGACGACGCGTTGGCGGCGCGAAAGGCAGAAGGCCGGATCAAGACTACCGTGGCGGACGCGGCAACCGTGGATGGATTGCGCAAAGCGCTTGTGTTTTTCGACCAGGAGTGGGTCGCGACCGCCAAGGCGGCGGGGGTTGACGGAGACGCCGCGCTGAAGTTCTTCCGTGAAGAGGCGCTGGCCTACGACAAAACGAGAAGATGACTATGCTCCCCGCCGACGACCAGGCGACCTCGGAATGGCAAACCCGGCTCGAACTTGCAGCCTGTTATCGCCTGGTAGCCCATCTGGGTTTGGAGGATCTCACCTACAACCACATCTCTGCCCGAGTGCCAGGAGAGCGCGCGTTGCTGGTGAAGCCGCTGGACTACCTTTTTCGGGAAGTCACGGCGTCCAGCCTGCTGAAGTTCGGCCTTGACGGGACACCGCTTGACGGCAACAGCCGCAAAGCGCCCAACGCGATCCAGGTGTTGCACGCCGAGGTGATGCTGGCCCGGTCCGACGTCGGCTGCGTCATTCACACGCACTCGGTCGCAAATGCGGCAGTGTCGATCCAGAAAAGTGGACTGATCCCGTTTTCGCAGCACGCCTTGACGCTGTACGGCAAGGTAGTGGCGCACGATTTTTCTGGCTATGAATTCGACCTTGCGATGGCAGCTCCACTGATTCGGGATCTCGCCAACCACAGTGTGGTTACCTTGCGTAACCACGGCGCGCTGGTGGTCGACAGGTCGATCGGCGAAGCCTATGTCACGCACCATTTCTACGAAATGGCGTGCCGTATCCAAATCGCTGCTCTGGCAGGTGGCGCCGAGATCGTGATCCCTGATGAGGCCATTCAGGCGCACGCAGCCAGACAGGTCCAGGCAATACAGAACGTCTCGCGCTCAGCCAAGGACTGGCCTGCCTGCCTGCGCCTGGCCAACGAGCTATATGGCAACTACCGCAATTGATATCGCACTGCCAGCCGTGGTCGTCGCACATGCTGCGGACGCCATGGTTCGCTCGGTGTACCTGGAAGAACTCTCTTCGCGGGCTGAAGTTCGGTTTCTGGCCGACATGCTGGGGCCGGAGCGTCGCGCGCGCCTGGAAGAAACGCGCGTGCTGGTGAGCTTCTCGCCTGAACGGGAACTCAACCGGGATGATCTGGGCGCATTGGGCCAGCCGCCTTTTGTCCAGTGCCTCGCGGCGGGCCGCGACCGTTTCCCGTTCGAGCTGTTTGCCGGTTCCAGAGTGGCTTTCAACCAAGGCGCCGCCGCCGGGCCGATCGCGGAACACACGTTGGCGATGGTTCTGGCGGCAGCCAAGAACCTGCTGTCTCGGCACCACCAGATGGCGCAGGGCGAATTCAACCAGTCCGGCATCAATACCCGGCTCGATGGTGCTACGGCGGTCGTGCTGGGGCTCGGCGCCATCGGCTCGCGCGTGGCGCAGCTGCTGCAGGCAGTCGGCATGAAGGTCCAGGGCGT
>JANOCN010000184.1:0-1646 GCA_031412185.1 Betaproteobacteria bacterium
GCGACCCGGTGCAACGTCAAAAGTGGGCGGTTGAGCAGATGAGACTTGCCGCCACGGCCAGCGCCAATCTGGGACTCGAAGCGCATGCCACCTTTTCAGGGGCGCTGGCCTGGCCCTACCTCTACTCTTGGCCGCCCCGGCCACCCGGCTTGATCGAGGATGCATTTGATGAACTGGCGCGGCGCTGGCTACCAATTCTTGATGCGTTTGAGCACGCCGGTGTCGATGTCTGTTTCGAGATTCACCCCGGCGAAGACCTGCACGACGGTGAAACCTACGAGATGTTTCTGGACTGCGTCAACGGCCACAAGCGGGCCTGCCTGCTGTATGACCCGAGCCACTTCGTGTTGCAACAACTCAATTACCTGGACTACATCGACTGCTTCCACGACCGGATCAAGATTTTTCACGTCAAGGATGCCGAGTTCAACCCGACCGGCAAGCAGGGTGTGTATGGCGGCTTTCAGCCCTGGTTGAAGCGTGCCGGGCGCTTCAGGTCGCTGGGTGACGGGCAGGTCGACTTCGCGGCCATATTCTCGAAAATGGCCGCATATGACTTCCCGGGTTGGGCAGTGCTGGAATGGGAATGCTGCATCAAGCATCCTGAGGACGGAGCCCGCGAAGGTGCGGTGTTCATTCAGGACCACATCATCCGTGTGGCTGAGCGCGCATTCGACGACTTTGCCGGTAGCGCGGTCGACAAGGGCGCCAACAAAAAAATGCTTGGCATCCACTGAGGGCTGGTGATGGCAATCGATGTACAGGCCACCCGCAGCCCCACCACGATAACGCCACATGCCGTCGCGCGCCGCATTCGACTGGGCATGGTGGGCGGAGGTCAGGGCGCCTTCATCGGCGGTGTGCACCGCATGGCGGCGCGGCTGGACGATCGCTTCGAGCTCGTCGCGGGTGCCCTGTCGTCCAACTCCGCCCGCGCTGCCGCCAGTGCCAGCGAACTGCACATAGCGCCAGACCGAAGTTATGCCGACTACGCGTACATGGCGCAAGCCGAATCGGCACGTGCCGACGGTATCGACATGGTTGCCATCGTCACGCCCAACCATCTTCACGCACGGGTTGCCTCGGCGTTTCTTGCTGCCGGTATTCATGTCATCTGTGACAAACCGTTGACGGCCTCACTTGCAGAGGCCATTGATCTGGCGGCGCAGGTGCACCAGACCGGGTGTCTGTTTGCGTTGACGCACAACTACAGTGGCTACCCGATGGTGCGTCAGGCACGCGCCATGGTGGCACAAGGCGCATTGGGCGACATCCGGGTGGTCCACGCGGAGTATCCGCAAGACTGGCTCAGCACGGACCTGGAAACGAGCGGCCAGAAGCAGGCCGCCTGGCGCGTCGACCCGGCACAGGCGGGTGCGGGAGGATCACTCGGGGACATCGGCAGCCATGCCGAACATCTGCTTCGCTTTATCACCGGACTCCAACTCTCTGAAGTGTGCGCGGACCTGTCCACCTTTGTGGCGGGCCGCAGACTGGACGACAACGCCCACGTGATGCTGCGATATGCCACCGGTGCGAAGGGGTTGTTGTGGTCCAGTCAAGTAGCGCCGGGCAATGAGAACAACCCCTGATCAGGGAGAGGGAAATGCGGCTGCGTGTCCGGATCGCAGCGCCACGCGCTCGAA
>JANOCN010000185.1:0-3436 GCA_031412185.1 Betaproteobacteria bacterium
CAAGGACGGCATCAGCCACAACGAAATCGAAGACGCCAAACCCGAACACATCACGGCTGGCTGCAATGTGTTGCTGCACGCGATGCTGGAGCGCGCTGGCACCTGAAGGCATGCATATTTCTACGAAATCTTCACGCCTCCAGCCCATTGGCACACAACTTGCTCGAATTTTCCGACCATAACTTCACAGGAGAACCCTTCGCCATGAACATGCTTACCCGCCGCCACGCCATTGCACTGGCTACCGCATTTGCCACCCTCCCCCCAGGCATCGCCCTGGCGCAGGCCAAGGTAAAAGTAGCTGCGGTGTATTCGGTACCGTTCGAGCAGCAGTGGGTCAGCCGCCTGCACAAGGCGTTCAAGGCCGCCGAGGCGCGCGGCGAAATTGAATACAAGGCCAGCGAAAACGTAGCCAACGCCGATGCCGAGCGCGTGATCCGCGAATACGCAACCGGTGGTGCGCAGTTGCTGATCGGGGAGGCTTTCTCCATCGAAGCTGCCGCGCGCAAGATTGCGAAAGACTTCCCCAAAGTGGCGTTTCTGATGGGCTCGTCCGGCAAGCCCCAAGCGCCTAACTTCAGCGTGTTCGACAACTACATCCAGGAGCCGGCCTATCTGTCGGGAATGATCGCAGGCGGCGTCACCAAGACCAACAAGATCGGTATGGTCGGCGGTTATCCGATCCCCGAAGTAAATCGCCTGATGAACGCCTTCATGGCCGGGGCCAAGGCAGTGAACCCCAAAACCGAGTTCAGTGTGAGTTTCATCAACAGTTGGTTCGACCCGCCGAAAGCCAAGGAAGCCGCCTTCGCCATGATCGACAAAGGTGCCGACGTCATGTACGCCGAGCGTTTTGGAGTGCGCGACGCGGCCAAGGAAAAAGGCAAACTGGCGATCGGCAATGTCATCAACACCCAGGACAAGTACCCGGACACCGTAGTCGCTTCGGCCCTGTGGAATTTCGAGCCCACCGCCGACCGTGCCATCAAGCTGGTGAAAGAAGGCAAGTTCACGGGTGAGGACTATGGCCAGTATTCCATGATGAAACACAAGGGCTCCGAGCTCGCGCCTCTGGGCACCTTCGAGAAGAAAGTGCCCGCCGACATACTGGCCAAAGTCCGCGCCGCAGAAAAGTCGATCCAGGACGGCAAGCTGGTCGTCAAGGTAGACGACAACCAGCCAAAGTCGACCGCCAAGTAGGCTTCCGTCCAGCGCCGAAGACACCCCAGCAACGGGGTGTCTTTTTTTTTACTCTCTCTTTGAGCCCTCGTTTTGGCCGACCCTGTTCTCCAGCTCTCCCACATCACCAAGCGTTTCGGTACGCTGGTGGCGAACAACGACATTTCGCTGGAACTCGGGGCCGGAGAAATTCTCGCCTTACTGGGCGAGAACGGGGCTGGCAAGTCGACGCTGGTGTCCATCCTGTTTGGCCACTATGTCGCCGATGCAGGAACGATCACGGTATTTGGCAAGCCCTTGCGCGCCGGCGACCCGAAGGCCTCACTTGCAGCGGGCATTGGCATGGTGCACCAGCACTTCACACTGGCAGACAACCTGAGTGTGCTGGACAACGTGATGATGGGGTCGGAGCCACTGTGGCAGCCATTCACCCGTACGGCAGTGGCACGCGCCAGGCTGGTGGCCGTGGCGCAGCGTTTTGGCCTGGGGGTGGACCCGCATGCCAGAGTCGGCGGCCTGTCGGTGGGCGAACGCCAGCGCGTGGAAATTCTCAAGGCCCTCTACCGCGGTGCCCGCATCCTGATCCTGGATGAACCGACCGCCGTGTTGACCCCGCAGGAGAGTGAAGCCCTGTTCGACGTATTGGCACAGATGGTGGCCCAAGGCTTGTCGATCATCTTCATCAGCCACAAGCTGGGCGAAGTGCTGCGGGTCTCCCACCGCATAGCGGTGTTGCGGGGCGGCAAACTGGTGGCCGAGGCGCGCGCCCGCGTTACAACGCAAGCCCAGTTGGCGCAGTGGATGGTGGGCCATGCGGTAGCCACACCGCAGCGTCGGCCCGCGCAGGCAGTCGGTGCCGCCGTGTGTGTGCTGGACCAGGCGGGCACCGGGCCCGGGCGCGAACGGCTCACGGGTGCATCGCTTAGCCTGCATAGCGGCGAAATCATGGCGATCGCGGGTGTATCGGGCAACGGACAGGGGGCCCTGGCCGAGCTGTTGTGCGGCACCCGCGCCACGACCAGTGGCCGCGTCGAATTCCTCGGCCAGCCGCTGCCGGCCGACCCGGCCCGCCTGGTCGAACAAGGTGTGGCACGAATTCCCGAAGACCGCCATGCGGTGGGCGTGGTTGGCGATCTGCCGCTGTGGGAGAACGCGGTGTCGGAGCGTGTGCGCACCCGCCTGTTCTCGCGTTTCTCGTGGATCCGCCGTGCGCTGGCGCGCGCCTACGCTGAACGTGTAATCAAGGCCTTTGACGTGCGTGGCGCAGGCGCATCGGCACCGGCGCGCGCACTGTCGGGCGGCAATATGCAAAAGCTGATCCTGGGGCGGGCACTGCTGCACCCTGGGGACACCGCTGGCACCACCATCACCCCCAAACTCATCGTTGCCCACCAGCCCACCTGGGGACTGGACATCGGTGCCGTGGCCTATGTGCAGCAGCAACTGATCGCCGCGCGCGATGCCGGTGCGGCAGTGCTGCTGATCTCCGACGACCTGGACGAAGTGCTCACGCTGGGCGACCGTGTCGCGGTGATGCATGCAGGCCGCCTGACCCCTGCGCTTGCAGCCCTGGACTGGAGCCGCGAGGCGATTGGCCTTGCCATGGCCGGTGTCGGCGCAGCCCCGGCCCCAGAACGCGCCGTGCAGCAGCTTCCCGCATGAGGCTGGAAAAACGCACCGGGCACTCGGCCGTCGCACTGCTGCTGGCACCGGTGGGTGCGGTGTTGTTCACGCTGCTGGTGAGTTCCCTGTTGGTCCTGTGGGCCGGTGCCGATGTGGCGCAAACCTATGGCCTGTTGTTGCGAGGCGCCTTCGGATCGGTGTTTGCACTCAGCGAGACGTTGACCCGCGCCATTCCGCTCATGTTCACCGGTCTGGCAGCGGCGGTGGCGTTCAAGGCGAGGCTGTTCAATATCGGTGCCGAGGGACAGCTTTACGTCGGCGCGCTGGCCGCTGTGGCGGTGGGTGGGGTGCACGGTGGTGTGGGCCTCGATCTTTCGCCTTTTGTTTTGTTTCCGCTCTTGTCACACTGTCTTGCTTCCTTCCTTTTGTTATTCTTCTTCCACCTTTTTAACCCCATTCGAAGCATTAACCTACAGAGCCCCACCTTTGAATTCGGGAAAGGTTTGCCTGATGTCGGACAAGGGCAGTTTCTCGATGAAGATGTCCAGCTTGTTGAAGAAGAGGATGAGCGGCAGGCTACGGAACCAAGGGCTCTGCGCCATCGCCCGGCAGACCGCCGCAGACTCGCGCAGCC
>JANOCN010000186.1:0-3819 GCA_031412185.1 Betaproteobacteria bacterium
CGGCTCTGCACTCTACGAGTTGGTGCAACAGTAGCTGGGTGCAATGGCAACCGGGTTGCGACGCAATTTCTGCGCTGCTATACTCGCAGGCTTTTCGGAAATTCCGAGCGGTATCTTCGTTTTTCTTTAACGGGCGTTTGCGGCGCTCAATCACAAACGCTGTTGGCGTTAGTAACCATAAACGCTATTGGCGTTAGTAACCATAAACGCTATTGGCGTTTAGTCATAGGAGGCCTTAGTGCCAACCATCAACCAGCTAGTGCGTCAGGGGCGCGAGGTCGAAACGATCAAGTCCAAAAGCCCTGCGATGCAGAATTCGCCGCAGCGCCGTGGTGTCTGTACGCGTGTCTACACCACGACCCCGAAAAAGCCGAACTCCGCACTGCGCAAAGTCGCCAAGGTGCGCCTGACCAACGGCTTCGAAGTCATCTCCTACATTGGGGGTGAGGGCCACAATTTGCAGGAGCACTCGGTAGTGCTGGTGCGCGGCGGACGGGTCAAGGACCTACCCGGCGTGCGTTATCACATCGTGCGTGGGTCACTCGATTTGCAGGGCGTGAAAGACCGTAAGCAGTCGCGCTCGAAATACGGCGCAAAGCGGCCTAAGAAGGCCTGATTTTCCGCAAGAAGCGGTGTCGGCGCTTTCCCACACGGGAGGTTGCCGCTCCCAGCGTTTTCTGCCTGACCAATGCCGTGGCTGGTATCGTCAGGCGATTGGCCCGAAACCCGGGATTGTCCGGATGGGTCGAGTAAGTGAGGGTCCTATGACCCTCAAGGCGGCTTGCGAGAGCGCCAACTGAAGCAAAAGAGGTGAGAAATGCCACGTCGTCGCGAAGTCCCCAAACGTGAAATCCTGCCGGATCCAAAATTCGGCAATGTCGAGCTTTCCAAATTCATGAATGTCATCATGGAGGGAGGCAAGAAAGCGGTTGCTGAGCGCATCATTTATGGTGCCCTTGAGCAAATCGAGAAAAAAAACCCTGGCAAAGACCCTGTCGAAGCCTTCACCATGGCCATCAACAACGTCAAACCCATGGTCGAGGTGAAGTCCCGCAGGGTTGGTGGTGCCAACTACCAGGTGCCGGTTGAAGTGCGTCCCGTTCGTCGGTTGGCGCTCTCCATGCGCTGGATCAAGGAAGCCGCACGCAAGCGTGGTGAAAAATCCATGGCAATGCGCCTGGCCAATGAGCTGATGGAGGCTACCGAAGGCCGCGGCGGTGCCATGAAGAAGCGCGACGAGGTGCACCGCATGGCGGAGGCCAACAAGGCTTTCTCGCACTTCCGCTTCTAGAGGCGGTTGTCGGGCGGGCCTGCATCGGCTCCGGGTCCTTGCGGTCCCGGCCACTGCCCCGATCTACCGGCCTGGTGCCGCCCGCGTCGTATCCAATCTGTCCTGGCTCCGGGACGGTGCGGGTGGCGCGGCAGTTTGAATTTATCGAGCAACTAAGGATTGATCATGGCTCGCGTCACACCCATCGAACGCTATCGCAATATTGGTATTTCTGCGCACATCGACGCTGGAAAAACCACGACCACGGAACGTATTCTTTTTTATACCGGCGTGAACCACAAGATTGGCGAGGTGCACGACGGGGCTGCAACCATGGACTGGATGGAGCAGGAGCAGGAGCGCGGCATCACCATCACGTCCGCTGCGACTACCTGTTTCTGGAAGGGCATGGACACCTCCCTGCACGAGCACCGTATCAATATCATTGATACCCCCGGCCACGTTGACTTTACGATTGAGGTCGAGCGATCCATGCGTGTGCTGGACGGTGCCTGTATGGTCTATTGCGCTGTCGGCGGTGTACAGCCCCAGTCAGAGACCGTATGGCGCCAGGCCAACAAATACAAGGTGCCGCGGCTGACATTTGTGAACAAGATGGACCGCACCGGTGCCAATTTCTTCAAGGTCTATGACCAGATGAAACTGCGCCTGAAGGCCAACCCGGTACCGATCGTGATCCCGATTGGTGCGGAGGAGAACTTCACCGGTGTGGTCGACCTCATCAAGATGAAAGCGATCATCTGGGACGAAGCCACGCAGGGAATGAAATTCGAATACCGGGAGATCCCGCCTGAACTGCTTGCGCTGGCCAAGGAGTGGCGCGAAAAGATGATGGAGGCAGCTGCCGAGGCCAACGAAGAGCTTATGAACAAGTACCTGAAGAAGGTGACTTGAGCGAAGACGAGATAAAGAAGGGCATTCGCATGCGCACCATTGCCAGCGAAATCCAGCCCATGTTGTGTGGCTCGGCGTTCAAGAACAAAGGTGTCCAGCGCATGCTCGACGCCGTGATCGAGTTCATGCCGTCTCCGATCGACATTCCCCCCGTCAAAGGCATGGACGAAGACGAGGTCCCGGTCACGCGCCGGGCGGACGATAGCGAAAAGTTCTCCGCGCTGGCGTTCAAGTTGATGACCGATCCGTTCGTGGGGCAGCTTACCTTCGTGCGCGTCTACTCGGGCGTTCTGCAAAAAGGCGACAGCGTGTACAACCCGATTCGCGGCAAGAAAGAGCGCATCGGCCGTATCGTGCAGATGCACGCCAACAACCGGGAAGAGGTCAGCGAAATCCGCGCCGGCGATATCGCGGCTTGTGTGGGTTTGAAGGATGTCACCACCGGTGAAACGCTGTGTGATCCTTCGGCTATCGTGTTGCTGGAACGGATGGTGTTTCCTGAGCCGGTTATTACCCAGGCGGTGGAACCCAAGACCAAGGCTGACCAGGAAAAAATGGGCATTGCGCTGCAGCGTTTGGCGCAGGAAGACCCGTCGTTCAGGGTCAAGACCGACGAAGAATCCGGCCAGACTTTGATCGCGGGCATGGGTGAGTTGCACCTCGAAATTATTGTTGACCGCATGAAGCGCGAGTTTGGTGTGGAAGCCAATGTGGGCAAGCCGCAGGTGGCGTACCGCGAAACCATCCGCAAGACAGTGGAAGACTCGGAAGGCAAGTTCGTTCGCCAGTCCGGCGGCAAGGGCCAGTATGGGCACGTCGTATTGAAAATAGAGCCCAACGAAGCCGGTAAAGGTTTTGAATTTGTCGACGCCATCAAGGGCGGCGTAGTGCCGCGCGAGTACATTCCTGCGGTCGAGAAGGGCGTCATTGAAGCCCTGACAACAGGCGTGCTGGCAGGCTATCCGGTCGTGGACGTCAAGGTCACCCTGCATTTTGGTTCGTACCACGACGTGGACTCGAACGAAAACGCCTTCAAGATGGCCGCCATTTTTGGATTCAAGGACGGCTGCCGTAAGGCCAGTCCGGTGATTCTTGAGCCGATGATGGCAGTCGAAGTGGAAACCCCGGAAGACTACGCCGGAAACGTGATGGGCGACCTGGCGTCACGTCGTGGCATGGTTCAGGGCATGGAGGACATGGTGGGTGGCGGAAAAGTCATCAAGGCTGAGGTACCTTTGTCCGAGATGTTCGGTTATTCCACCACCTTGCGTTCGATGTCACAGGGTCGCGCGACCTACACCATGGAATTCAAGCACTACAGCGAAGCGCCGCGCAATGTGTCTGAGGCCATCATGGCGGCCCGCGCGAAGTAAACCAGTTTATCGGGACACCCGGTGTGTGGCGCGCTGCAAGTCGGGCGTCCCGAAACCCGTCTTCGACTTTTGCCCTCTCGTGTCAGTGCGAGCAGATGCAGGCAGAGCCGGAAACGTTAAACCGTAACCACTGACATCGCTCTTTGGAGAACTGAGAAATGGGAAAAGAGAAATTTTCACGCACCAAGCCCCACGTCAACGTGGGCACGATAGGCCACGTGGACCACGGCAAGACCACCTTGACGGCGGCCATCACGATCG
>JANOCN010000187.1:0-3080 GCA_031412185.1 Betaproteobacteria bacterium
CCCAGACCCAAGAAAATTCGCGTTCTAGGCTGCTCCGGCGCCATTGCCGAAGGCAGCCGAACCACCTCCTTCTTGGTCGACCACGACGTGCTGGTCGACGCAGGCACAGGGGTGGGCGATCTGCCACTCGAAGCGCTGGCGCAGATCGATCACATCCTCATCAGCCACTCGCACCTCGACCACGTCTTGGCCATCGGCCTGCTGGCCGACAGCGTGATGCGCCTGCGCGCCGCGCAAGGCCGCGGGCCGATCCAGGTGCATGCCTTGCCGCAGACGCTGGAAGCGCTGCGCGCGCACATCTTCAACGGCGTCATCTGGCCAGACTTCACACGCCTGCCCCATGCGGACAAGCCAGTGCTGCAACTCGTGCCCTTCGCCGTGGGCGAGCTGCTGCAGCTCGGGGGCAAGACTTTCGAAGTGCTGAGTGCGGTGCACACGGTGCCGGCCGTCGGCTTTGCGTTGCAGGGGCGTGATGGCTGGTGGGTCTACACCGGCGACACCGCCCCCAACCCGGCGCTGTGGGCTCGCCTGTCGAGCATGAGCGTCGCCCACCTCGTCATCGAGACGGCATTCAGCAACGAAGAGTGCGAGCTTGCGGGTCTGAGCCAACACCTGTGCCCCAAAAAACTGGGCCATGAACTGGCTCAGCTCAAAGGCAGCGTTCAGGTGCACATCACCCACATCAAGCCGGGTGAAGTGAATGCCGTGATGGCTGAAGTGAGTGCGCTGAGCACTGCGCATCGGCTGAGCGCACTCCAGGCGGGGCAGGTCTTGCAGGTGGAGTGACCGGGCCGTGCGCTTGCGCGGCCATGCCATCTAGGTGAATTGAACTGCCTCAACGACAATTGACAGATGATCCGCACCATCCAGCGCATCCAGAAGGGGCAGCAGCAAACCGCCGACCTCGCCTACTGGCTGTCGCGACCCATGGCTGAGCGCATTGCGGCCGTTGAGACCTTGCGCCCACAGGCGCCCATGGCTGGCGATTTCCCCGATGCTGAACCGCGACTTCAAATAGTTTGCCGAGTTACTCAACGCAAAGGGCGTTGAGTACCTGGTGGTCGGTGGCTATGCGCTGGCCGCCCATGGGCACCCGCGCTATACGGGCGACATCGATTTCTGGATTCGCCCGACGGCTGAAAACATCACCCGGCTCCTGAGTGCACTGAAAGACTTCGGGTTTGGCGCGCTCGGCTTGAGCGCCAGCGATTTCGATGCCGACACCGTGGTTCAGCTGGGGCAGCCGCCGCGCCGTATCGACCTGCTAACCGCCATTGACGGCGTGGAGTTTGACGCTTCTTTTGCCCGGCGCGAGCAGGTCGAGCTGGCCGGTGTTCGGTTGAACATCATCGGCCTGCAAGACTTCAAAGCCAACAAACGTGCTGCGGGGCGACTCAAGGATCTTGCCGACCTGGAGAGCTTGAACCCAGCTGTCGATGGCGGCTCGAGCCCTGCGGAACGCTAGCCTCTGACATAGCCTGTTCGCTCGGGGGCCACAGCGCGGTGACGAATTTCGTCAACCTGTGTCAGTGTGCAACGTGACTTCTTTCCGCCAGTGACCGTTTGTGTCAGATCAACGGGCAGATTCCACGGTTTTTTCAGCGATCAGCGTTGGCACGCAGGGTGCAACTGAAATACCGTGTCCTCCCTCATCCATCCCTCACAGGAGCTATACATGAAGCGTTCTATGCAAAAGGGTTTCACCCTGATCGAACTGATGATCGTTGTCGCGATCATCGGCATCTTGGCCGCGATCGCGCTGCCGCAGTACCAGACGTATGTTGCCAAGTCGCAAGTGTCGCGTGTCATGGGCGAAGCTGGCAATCTGAAGACGGTGGTCGAGGCTTGTCTGCTGGACGGCCGCACCGTGCCCATCACAAACTTTGTTGCTGCTGGCGTTCCTGCCGCGAATGAATGTGACCTGCAAGCCACGGCGTCGTCTATCCAGCAGACTGTCACCGCCCAGAGCCCTGGTACTCCCGCTCCCACCGGTACGGGCTACCCGACAGTGACAGACCCCATGGTCCCAGCCGGCAATACCGACATCATCGCCACCTTCGGCAACGGCGCTGCTGGTACGTTGACTGCGGCTAATGCCAACACGATCCGCTGGAGGCGTGACGCCAACGGTACCTGGACCTGCACTTCCTTGGTTCCGGCGAAGTACCGCGCCAAGGGTTGCGAGAACGCGTCTACCTGATCGTCTGCCTAGGCGACGAACCCCTCAAAGCCCCGCCTTGGCGGGGCTTTTTTGCAGCAACAGCCCGTCACAGGTGACATATGCGAGCAGTTCGAGGTTTTACCTTGATCGAGTTAATGATCGTCGTCGCGATCATCGGCATCCTCGCGGCGATTGCGATCCCTCAATACCAGACCTACGTTGCCAAGTCCCAGTTTTCTCGAGTCATGTACGAAGCGAGCAGCCTGAAGTCCGTCGTCGAATCCTGCGTGCTTGAGAGCCGCACGGTCGCGAACTCCAGCATTCCCGCCGCGACACCTGTAGCCGCAGATGAATGCAATCTTCAGGCGACGGCATCCTCAATTCAGTCTGGTATCTCACAAGTGCTACCGGCCAATGTCCCCGGCTACCCGGCCGTTACGCTCGTCCCGACAGGTGACTCGGACATCCTCGCCACCTTCGGTCAAGCGTCAGCGGGTGTGTTGGCAGGCCAGACGCTGCGCTGGAGGCGCGACCTGGGCGGTACCTGGACCTGCTCTACGTCGGTGGCGGCCAAATATCGCGCCAAAGGTTGTGAGCTTACCCAAACCTGATTCCGCTCAAGCGAATCCCCGTTTCGGCGCGACTGTCTGGCTTGGCCGTCGGGCATCACAGGTGGCATCTACGCGGTAGACCGCTCCAGTACTCTGATCTGTGTGCGAAGCTGACGATACAGTCTGAAGAATTCCGTCGACATCAAAGTGATCGCCTGTTCTATGACCGAACCGCGCCAGAGCAATCCACTGCCACACAAGCACTCTAACTCCGCAGTTTGCGAATCCGCAGGACGTATCGAACCAAACGAATTTTCCAGAGCGCATGTAGAAAGCAGTTACCGCAGATACGCGCCGGTGTACGACTT
>JANOCN010000188.1:0-9527 GCA_031412185.1 Betaproteobacteria bacterium
CGCGGCAGGGGTTTCGACGCGCGCCTTGCTGCTAGCATCAGGGCGATGAAACTACTGCAGTTGCTCCGGCGCAAAACGATCACCCTGCTGGCGCTTCTGCTGCTTCCTGCCATCGCTTCGGTCAGCTCGGCACAGGGCCCAGCACCCAGTCCGGCCGGTTCGCCGGACACCTTGCAAGCCCGGGTAATCGTCAAATACAAAGCCAGCAGCAGCCTGATGCGGGCGCTCTCAACCAACAGCACCAGCGCAAGCAAGCCACAACACGCGCAAGTTCTCTCGCAGCGGCTAGGTGTTGCGCTCACCAACGGGCGCATTTTGGGCAGCAGAACACAAGGACTGCGCGGCGTGGGGATGACGTCGTCCCGTCTGGCGGCGCAGTTGGCCGCGCAACCCGACGTTGAATGGGCAGTGCCCGACGAACGACGCACCATCAGCGCACTCACCAATGACCCGCTGCTTCCCGGCGGCCAGCCAGTTGCGACGCCAACGGTAGGACAGTGGTACCTGCGTGCGCCAGCCGGCACGGTGGTGTCGGCGATCAACGCGGTGGACGCATGGGATGTAACGACCGGCTCCGCCAGCGTTACCGTCGCGGTGCTGGACACCGGCGTGCGCCTGGACCACCCGGACCTGGTTGGCAAGCTGCGTCCGGGCTACGATTTTGTGTCCAGTGCCACCGTCGCCAACGACAGCGACGGACGCGACCTTGACGCCAGCGACCCCGGCGACGCGACCAATGCCAACGAGTGTGCACCGGGCACGGCCGCAAGCTCCAGCAGCTGGCACGGTACCCAGGTGGCCGGCCTGATCGGTGCCGCCACCAACAACGGCGTAGGTATGGCCGGCGTCGGCCGCAACGTGATGGTGTTGCCGGTACGGGTGCTGGGGCGCTGTGGGGGCTTTGATTCAGACATTCTGGCCGCCGCGCGGTGGGCAGCCGGCCTCACCAGCGACGTTGGCTCCGGTGTAACGGTTGTCAATGGGCACCCCGCCAAAGTCATCAACATGAGTTTCGGCTCGGTCGGTACTTGCCCGCTGCAGTACAGCGACTTGATCGCCGAGCTCAATGCGGCGGGCGTAACGGTGGTGGTGGCTGCTGGCAATGACAACGGCTTGGCGGTCAATGTGCCGGCCAACTGTCCAGGGGCCGTCGGCGTGGCCGGTATCCGCCATGTGGGCTCGAAGGTGGGTTATTCCAACGTGGGGCCGGAGATAGCGGTTGCGGCACCCGCTGGTAACTGTGTCAACCTGGTTGGCACTTGCCTGTTCCCACTGCTCACTACCATCAATGCAGGCACCACCGTGCCCACTACCAATACCTTCAGTGACAGCAGCGATGCAACTCTGGGTACCAGCTTCTCGGCACCTCTGGTCGCGGGTGTAGTGGGGCTGATGCTGTCGGTCAACCCTGCGCTTACCACCGCTCAGGTCAAATCCGTTCTGCAATCCAGCGCGCGGGCATTTCCCACCAGTGGCGGCGAAGCTGCGGCCAGTGCGTGCCGTGCACCCAACGGGGTAGGACAGTTCGAGTGTTATTGCACCACCACCACCTGTGGCGCAGGCATGCTGGACGCCGCGCGCGCCGTGGCCATGGCGTCCAACCCGCCTGCTCCGGTAGTAGCAGTGGCTGAAGGGTCCGGCGGCGGTGCACTGGGCTTGGGCTGGTTGCTCGGTATCGCCGGTGCGGCCCTTTTCTTGCGACTCGCCCGCCAGCACAACTCACCCTGAGCGATTGCAGGAGCGGTAAGCCCTCCTGGAAAGTAGGGAATCTACAAGCGTCCCCGCGCCTGATCGGTGTCGGATAAGCGCTACATTTCCGGTCCAGCCATCGCTAGTACACGGAAACGGTCTACAGTGGTGCGATGTTGATTGCGCGAGCCATCCCACGCTGACATGGCCCAGGAAGACACGCAGCTTGAGCAAGCAGAAGCTGCACTGCGCTCGCGTCGGCTCGTACAGATTTCGAGCCTGACGATTGCGGGCCTCCTGGTGGTTGGCACGCGTGGCGTCCTGCTACAAAATTGGGTAGCTGCGGGCGTGATCTTGGGCGGCATAGGCATGATGTTGCTGTGCCAATGGCTCAACCGGCGCGCTGCAACCGGGCCCGCCAACCTTTTACTGGTGCTCTCACTCACGGTAATGATCAGCCTGTTGATGTGGCGTGGTGAAGGTCTGCGCGATTCCGCCTTGCTGGCCCTTCCCGCGGTTCTGGTTTGTGCTGGTTTGTTGATAAGCCCGGCGCACTTCGTACGGCTTGTGATCGGCATGCTGGTCGCCGTGTTGGTGCTGGCGGTGGGTAGCTGGACTGGCGCGCGCGTGGACGAGCCACCGGACCATGTGATCAACCGCGCGCTGGACGTCGTCATCATTCTGCTGATCAGCGGCTTCGCGGTCTGGGTCATGATCGGCGATCTGCACCGTGCGCTGGCGCGTCTGAAAGACCAGATCGCGCAGTACCGTCAGTCGCAGGAAAACCTTACCTACCTGTCCCAGCATGACGCCCTGACCAGCCTGCCCAACCGCATTCTGGGCCGCAGCAAGATGGAGCAGGCGATCGCCAATGCGCAGCGCAACGGCGGGCATGTAGCCTTGCTGTTTGTGGACCTGGACAACTTCAAGGCCATCAACGATTCCATGGGTCACTCTGCGGGCGACGAGTTCCTGCAGTTTGTAGCGCGCCGCCTGCAGGAGTCGGTGCGGCAAACCGACGTGGTGGCACGCCAGGGCGCAGACGAATTTCTGGTCGGCATTACCGACCTGGCGCAAAACGACACTGTTTCCACCGTGGCGACGAAGATTCTGGAGCGCATACGCGTGCCTTTCCAGGTTCGCGGCACCGAGATATCCGCCTCGTGTTCCATCGGCATCGCGGTATTTCCCGAGAATGGCACAGACTTCGAAACCCTGCTGCGCAATGCCGACATCAGTGTGTTCCATGCCAAGGAGTCAGGCCGCAACATGTTCCGGTTTTACGATGACTCGATGAACACGCGTATGCTGGAAAACCTGCAGTTGGTTGCAGGCCTGCGTACTGCCCTCGCGCGCAGCGAGTTCGTTCTGCACTACCAGCCCGTAGTCGATATCGTCACTGGCCGCATGGTGGGGGCTGAGGCACTCGTGCGCTGGCAGACCGCCGAGGGCGTGCTCATGGCTCCCGGCCTGTTCATACCGGTCGCCGAGAAGTCCGGGCTGATCGTGGAAATTGGCGAATGGGTTATCCACGAGGCCTGTCGCCAGATGGTGGCCTGGCAGCGGGCGGGCCACGCCCGGTTCGTACTGGCCGTCAACCTCTCCCCGGTGCAGTTCAAACGCGGCAACTTGGAGCAGATCATCGAAGCCGCTCTGGGCCAGTCAGGGCTCGACCCATATTGCCTTGAGCTTGAAGTGACCGAGTCAACCCTGATCCAGGACTCGGAAAAATTCATCGTCTCGCTGCAGCGACTCAAAGCCCTGGGCATCAAGATATCGATTGACGACTTCGGTACCGGTTACTCGAACTTATCCTACCTGCAGCGGTTTGCGGTGGACAAGCTGAAGATTGACCAATCCTTTGTGCGGCGGCTCATGAACGGCCCGCAGGATCTGGCAATCGTATCGGCCATTATCCAGATCGCCCGCAGCCTGCGACTGGTCACCACGGCAGAAGGTATCGAGGACGAAGCGGCGCGCCAGCAGCTTGTCGCTCTGGGCTGCGAGCAGGGGCAAGGTTATCTTTTTGCAAAGCCCATGCCAGCGGCACAATTCGAGGCGCAGCTTCTGCGCAATAATCAAGATCCAATCCGTGAATAAGATGACAGTGCGTCGTGACGAGAAAGCAATGGAACCTGCTGTTGACCCTCGCCTGCCGGATTCGGCCATCAAGCCGGTCAAATTTGACCCCGACAGCACCCAGACTTACCAGGCCAAAATGCCTGCAGCACCAGTTTGGTTCTTGTCCCTGTTGGCGGGAAACAACCGAGAAAAAGACCGTCTGCGGGCGGAGTTGGGGCAGATCAAAGGGGCCGTGCAGCTACTCATGAAGCAGCGCAACGGCGGCAAGTGGACGCCGCAAGAGCGCCAGCAGTTAAAGGACATCCTGCGTTCGGTCTCGTCGGTCAGCCCCTACCTGCTGGTCTGGATCATCCCCGGCTCGATATTTATCTTGCCATTCCTGGCTTGGCATCTGGACACCCGCAGAAAACGCCGCAACCGCAATATCCCACTGGCTTGAGAGGGTGAGACGCTTGCCGGGATGCCTCCAGTTGGTAGCTCAGCGCCCTGACATCATCCTGCAGCCTATGCTTTAGGCATAAACAATTCAGATATGAAGCTCGGGTTTTTCTCTATTGTGGTCGCCGTCCGCACGGCTAATATATTGCGCACCAGATCTGGTTTCCAGCCGCCCTCTTGTATCGTCCGAAGGAGTTCTTTCATGACCACACGCCGCCTGATTCTTTCCCGTAGCGCAGCCCTCGTTGGCGCAGCATCTGCGGGCTTGTTGGTGCCCGTTGAATCTCGCTCCCAGACCGGCAAGATTCGCGTCGGTTTGATGCTGCCGTACACCGGTACTTTTGCCCAGCTGGGCGTCGCCATAGAAAACGGCTTCCGGCTGGCGATCGACGAGCAAGGCGGCAAGCTGGGTGGCCGCGAGATCGAATACTTCAAGGTGGACGACGAATCCGAGCCGTCCAAAGGTATTGAGAATGCCAACAAGCTGGTGCAGCGCGACAAGGTCGATGTGTTGGTGGGCACGGTGCACTCGGGCGTGCAGATGGGCATTCACAAAGTGGCACGCGACAGCGGCGTGTTGAGCCTGATCCCCAACGCCGGTGTGCATATCGCCACGCGCGGCCAGTGTGCGCCGAATGTGTTTCGTACGTCGTTCAGCAATTCGCAGCCTACCCGTGCGCTGGGTGCGGCCATGGTCGCCAAAGGCCACAAGAAGGCGGTCTGGATTACCTGGAAATACGCCGCCGGTGACGAGGCGTTTGAAGGTTTCAAAGAGAGTTATACCGCTGCTGGCGGCACCATCGTCAAAGAGCTCGGCCTGCCCTTCCCCAATGTCGAGTTCCAGGCCCTGCTGACCGAAATCGCGGCGCTCAAACCCGATGCGGTGGCCTGTTTCTTTGCCGGTGGTGGTGCGGCCAAGTTCATCAAAGACTATGCGGCGGCCGGCCTAAAAGGGAAAATACCACTGTATGGCTCGGGCTTCCTCACCGAGGGCGTTCTCGAAGCGGCCGGCCCGGCGGCAGACGGCATATTCACTACCCTGCACTACGGCGACGGAATAGAGACGCCGCGCAACAAGGCGTTCCGGCTTGCCTACGCCAAGAGTTTCAAGCTCCAGCCCGATGTATATGCCGTGCAGGGTTATGACACCGGCCTGTTGATGGTGCACGGTGCCAATGCTGTCAAGGGCGACCTGAGCAACAAGGTGGCGCTGTACAAGGCCATGGAGACGGCTACCGTAGACAGCCCGCGCGGCAAATGGAGAATGAGCCAATCGCACAACCCGGTGCAGGACATCTACCTGCGGGTGGTGGAAAACAAGGAAAACAAGGTCGTTGGCGTGGCCGCGAAAGCACTTGCCGACAGTGGTGCCGGCTGCAAAATGGCGTGAGCCCAGATAGCTTCGAAACGACGGGAGGCACCACCTCCCGTTTTTTTATTTATGGATTTCCCCACCTTCCTGATCCAGCTACTCAACAGTGTGCAGTACGGGCTGCTGCTGTTCATGCTGGCGGCCGGCCTGACCTTGATCTTCGGCATCATGGGGGTGGTCAACCTGGCGCATGGCAGCTTCTACATGCTCGGTGCCTACCTGGCGTATTGGCTCAGCGGGATGTTCGGCAGCCTGACGCTGGCGATTCTGGGTGGTGTGGCGATTGCCGTTGTGTTCGGCCTGCTGCTGGAGCGGCTGCTTTTTCGCTACTTCTACCAGCGTGACCATCTCGACCAGGTGTTGCTGACCTTCGGGTTGATTTATATTTTTGAAGAATTGCGTTCGATGTTGTGGGGCGACGACGTGCACGGCGTCAAAATTCCCGACCTGTTGTCGGCCTCGATCCCGCTCACCGACACCCTCTCGTACCCGGTCTACCGCCTGTTCATGTCGGGGGTCTGCATCGTGCTTGCCCTGGGTCTGTATCTGCTCATCTCCAAAACACGTCTGGGAATGAAGATTCGCGCCGGCGCTTTCAACCGCGATATGGCTGAGGCGCTCGGAGTCAATATCAAGCTGATCCACGCGGTGGTGTTTGCCCTGGGTGTGGGTTTGGCGGCGGTGGCTGGCATCATTGCCGCGCCGACCTCCAGCGTGTACCCGAATATGGGCTCGCAGGTGCTGATCATGTGTTTCGTGGTGGTGGTGATTGGTGGCATTGGATCGGTGCGCGGGGCGCTGGTCTCGGCCTTGCTGGTGGGTGCGGTGGACACCTTTGGTAAGGTGCTGCTGCCACAGGTGGCCGGCATGCTGGTCTACATGGTGATGGCCGCCGTATTGCTCTGGAAGCCAGAAGGGCTCTTCAAACAATGAGCGCGATCAAAGCCAACATGGAAGTGCTTCCGCGCGGCGTGCAGGTGGCGCTGGGTCTGGGGCTGCTGGCGTTGCTGGCCTTCCCGCTGGTGGGGACCGATTTCTACACGCAGATGGTTACGCGCATGATGATCATGGCGATCTTCGCGATGAGTCTGGACTTGTTGCAAGGGCTCGCCGGTCTGGTGTCGCTGGGGCACGCGGCGTTTTTCGGCCTGGCCGGTTATGCACTGGCGTTCCTGATGCCACAAAACGAAGCGGCCAGCCTGTGGTGGACCCTCCCCGCTGCGGTAGCTGCGTCGGGCCTGGCGGCGCTGGTTATCGGCTTTTTTGTGGTGCGCACGCACGGCATCTACTTCATCATGGTCACCATGGCATTTGCGCAGATGGTGTTCTATTTGTTCTTCGACAACAAGGCGCTCGGTGGCTCGGACGGCCTGTACATCAACTTCAAGCCTACCGTGGCGCTGGGAGGTTTCACCCTGTTGGACCTGGACCACAAGGTCACGATGTACTACTTCACGCTGGCCATCGTGCTGCTGGTGTACTGGTTTTTGCGCCGCCTGCTGTGGAGCCCGTTCGGCCGCGCGCTGGCTGGTATACGCGTCAACGAGCACCGCATGCGCGCCATGGGGTTCGGCACCTTTGGCTACAAGCTGTGCGCGTTCACGCTGGCCGGTGCGCTGGCTGGCCTGGCCGGCTATTTGTCAGGGGTGCAGAGTGGCTACATCAACCCCGAGTTGATGGGTTTTCACATGAGCGCCCACGCCATCATGATGGTGATCCTGGGCGGCATGGGCAATTTCGCCGGCGCGATTGTGGGGGCTTTCACGTTCGAGTACGTGCTGCATGTTTTCAAGGACCTGCCGCAACTCGGCAGCATAAACCTGGGCAAACACTGGCAGCTCTGGATGGGCAGCTTCATCGTGCTGGTGGTGGTGTTCGCGCCGCGTGGCGTGTTGGGCGTGGTGCAGCGCATGACTGCAGGTCGGCACCCCCGCGATGGATCCGACGGCAAACACGACAGCAAGGGCCGCCATGTCTGAGGTGTTGTTGCGTGCCACCCGGCTTACCAAGCGTTTTGGTGGCCTGGCGGCTGTGAACGACGTGTCGCTAGACCTCTGGCGTGACCGTATCCATGCGGTGATCGGCCCCAACGGAGCCGGCAAGTCCACGCTTGCGAACCTGCTCTCGGGCGATCTGCCCGCCACCTCGGGCCAGGTGACGCTGGGCGGCCAGGACACCACCGGCTGGAGCCCCGAGGCGATCTCGCGCCAGGGGCTGGGTCGTAGCTACCAGAAGACCAACATCTTCCTGCCCTTCACGGTCTGGGACAACGTGTTTCTTGCGGCGCAGTCGCGCGATCCGCAACAGCCCTGGAACCCTCTGCGCTGGCTGCGCCCGGCCACGCGTTCCGCTGCCGCGCAGGCGCGCTGCGAAGGAGCGATAGAACTCGCAGGCCTGACGCAACGCCGCGACGCTATCGCCGCCACCATCAGCCATGGGGAGCAACGCCAGCTCGAGATCGCCATGACACTTGCCACTGAGCCGCAGGTGTTGCTGCTGGACGAGCCGCTGGCCGGCATGGGTGTTGCGGAAGCCGAAAAGATGGTGGAATTGTTGCTGCGCCTCAAGAAGAACCACGCAATGCTGCTGGTGGAGCACGACATGGACGCCGTGTTCGCACTCGCAGACCACCTCACGGTGATGGTCAACGGGCAGGTCATCGCCAGCGGAAAGCCCGCAGCAATACGTGCCGACGCAAAAGTGCAGGCGGCGTACCTCGGGGAGGCTACGCAATGAGCGATTTCCTTATCGACGTTGCTGGCCTCGACACCTACTACGGAGCCAGTCACATCCTGCGCAGCATCGATTTTGCAGTAGCGCGGGGCGAAACCATCGGGCTGATGGGGCGCAACGGCATGGGTAAAAGCACCTTGCTGAAAAGCATCATGGGCCTGGTCAAGCCGCGCTCGGGCCGTGTGACGATCATGGGCCGAGCGATGACAGGGCGCGCCCCCTACGAAATCGCCGGGATGGGTATTGCGTATGTGCCGGAAGGGCGCGGAATTTTTGGCAATCTGAGCGTGGCAGAGAACCTGAAGATGGCGGCGCGTGCCGGCAATACCGAGGCGGCGCGCGCGCGCGCCAAAGCGGGACAGGGGTGGGGCTACGAGCGGGTGCTGGAGACCTTTCCGCGCCTCAAGGAGCGCCTGCGCCACGGAGGCCAGCAACTCAGTGGGGGCGAACAGCAGATGCTCACCATTGGCCGCGCGCTGATGACCAACCCCGACGTATTGATACTGGATGAAGCCACCGAGGGCCTGGCACCGCTGATTGCGCGCGAGATCTGGCGCATGTGTGGTTTGATCCGCGAGAGCGGCATCAGCAGCGTGATCGTGGACAAGAACTGGAAACACGTGACACAAGTTACCGACCGTAACGTGATTCTGGTCAAGGGGCAGGTGGTGTTTGCCGGCAGTTCCGCCGAGCTGCACGCGCGCCCACAGCTGCTGGAGCAGTACCTCGGGGTCTGATGCAGCAGTTGCCCGGCGGTCGCGAACTGCTGCGGATGTCAACCGGCGCGCAGACCGCACGTTGATACCATGTAGGTGTGTGTTCCATCAATCACAAGGGAGAAGTTATATGACGATCCAATCACGTTGGGCAGGCCTGCTTGCAGCACTGGCCTGCAGTTTCACCATGACTGCGGCCCATGGCCAGACCAATCCGAGCATCCGTAGTTTTACGGTTGACCCGGTACCGCAACTCACCCCTGGCACCGAGCTTATCTTTCGCGCCAACGGCACCGGCAGTGGTGCCTTTACCCTGCGGGTGGACGGCGTCACCAACCAGATCGGGCTGCCGGAAACACAGAGCGGCGTTTACGAAGGTGCCTACACCATCAGCATCCGCGACAAGATCCGGTTTGACAGCAAGGTCAACGCAACGCTTCAGGTCGGCGACCGCCAGACTACCGTGTTGTTGGCCCAGCCGCTGCTGACCGCAGATG
>JANOCN010000189.1:0-5940 GCA_031412185.1 Betaproteobacteria bacterium
ATGGCGGCATGGTTGACGCCGCCTTTCCATTGGCGCGAGTAGGCGGGGTACAACAAACGCAGCGTGGGCCCGGTCTGCAGCCACAACGACTCGAGGATGGCAAGCAATGTCGGCATGCCGCAGCGCCGGTAGATGCCGAAATGGAAATCGCGGTTACGCGCCAGCACCGTCACGTAATCCCGGTTTTTCTTGGCTGCAAGCAAACCGTGCTGTACAGACGCGAGACCTTCGATATCGGCGTCCTGCAGGTGCGGCAACGCTGCTATGGCCGCCATGGGTTCGAGCTCCATGCGGATCGTCACCATCTCTTCGTAGCGGGCCAGCGTGAGTGCCGGCACCGCCAGACTGCGCCGCGGACCCGGTGCGAGGCAGCCTTCGGCGGCAAGGCGGTTGAGTGCTTCGCGCGCCGGCGTAAAACCTATGCCCAGCAGTTCGACCAGGCCACGCACGGTGAGCGGGTGCCCGGGTGCCAGCGCACCCGAGGCCAGCGCTTCGCGCAGTGATGCAAAAGCCTGATCGCCCAGTGTTTTCACGCGCACGACCGGTGCCAGAACCACCTGCGGTGCCACGCGTTGAGAGCTTGCCGCGCGCGAACTGCGAATGGCGGTCATGCGGGAAGCCACGTGGCAGTGCCAACCATCTGACTGCGCAGCTGTCAGAACGGAATATCGTCGTCCATATCGTCAAAGCCGCTCGAAGGTTTGGCCGCTGCGGCTGGCTGCTGGCGCGGTACCGACGCTGGCGGGCGCGAAGCGGGCGCATTGGGCCGCGCATAGGCACCGCCAGAACTGCCGTCGTCGCTACCCGGCGCGCCCATGCCTTCGCGCGCGCCCAACAATTGCATCTCGGTCGCAATGATGTCGCAGGTGTTTTGCTCGACACCGTCCTTGTTGGTGAACTTGCCGTATTTCAGCCGCCCTTCAACGTAGATCGGACGGCCCTTCTTCACGTATTCACCGGCGATCTCGGCCAGCCGGTCAAAAAACGTGATGCGGTGCCACTGCGTCTCTTCGACCATTTCGCCACTGGTCTTGTCTTTGCGCCGGGTCGATGTAGCCAGCGTGACGTTGGCTACCGCCTGGCCGGAAGGCAGATAGCGGATCTCCGGATCGCGGCCGCAATTGCCGACCAGTATGACTTTGTTGACAGATGCCATGGCGTGCTCCAGTTGTTGTGCTAGCTCCGCAGTCTAACGAATGCGCTGGACTTCACCGCCACAGAGCCTTGGCCAATGAAAAATATGGATGTGATATTGGGCATCACGCGAAGATCGCGTATTGATTGCTGGCTGATCGGTAGGCATGATCCCGTTCACAAAGCCCCGCCTGTTGCGGGAGACGAACTGGAACCCGCTGACATGAGCCATAAGAACAAAACCCAAATAGGGGGGCCTGGTACCAAGCGGCTGGACGTGATCGTGGTTGGAGCAGGCTTCGGTGGCATGTACGCCATTTACCGATTCCGCGAAATGGGTCTCAGGGTTGCGGGTTTCGAGGCCGGTGGCGACGTTGGCGGCGTGTGGTACTGGAACCGTTACCCGGGCGCTCGCGTCGATTTGCCAAGCATCGACTACAGTTTCGCCTTCTCCCCCGAGATTGAGCAGGAATGGACCTGGTCTGAGCAGTTTGCAGCCCAGCCGGAGCTCCTTGCCTACTTCGATTTCGTGGCCAAAAGGCTCGACTTGCGCAAACATTTCCAGTTCGACACCCGCGTGACCCGCGCGGTCTGGGACCAGGCGCGCACCCTGTGGACAGTAACCACCCATCGTGGTGATACGTTCGAGGCACCCTATTGCGTCATGGCAACTGGCCCCCTGTCGATTCCCAAAGACCCCGAAATTCCAGGTATCGACCGGTACCAAGGCCAGCTCCTGCGTGCCGCCAAATGGCCGCATGAACCGGTAAGCTTCGCGGGCAAGCGCGTGGGTGTCATCGGCACCGGATCAACTGGCATCCAGATCGTGCAGGAAGTGGGCAAGCAGGCGGGCGAACTGTTCGTGTTCCAGCGCACGCCCAGCTTCACGATGCCGATGTGCAACCAGGTGCTGGAACCAGACTACATTGCCGAGATCAAGCGGCACTATGCCGGTATGCGTGAGATTGCGCGCAACAGTCCCATCGGTGGTATTCGCGCCCAGTCCACCCGCGCCTTCTTCAGCGTTACGCCGGCGCAGCGCCGCCAACTTCTGGAGGACGCCTGGAAGAACGGCGGCCTTGCCGTGCTTGGTACTTTCGCGGATCTGCTGACCAACGCGGAAGCCAACGAGCAGGTAGCCGAGTTCGTGCGCGGAAAAATCGGTGAAGTAGTCAAGGACCCGGTAACCGCCGACAAGCTCAAGCCGCGCGGCTATCCCATCTTCGCGCGTCGGCCGTGCCTGGACACGGGCTACTATGAGACCTTTAACCGGGCCAACGTCCACTTGGTGGATTGCATCACCGATCCGATCATTGAAATCACCGAGAAAGGCGTCCGCACGCAGGCGGGCGAAGTCGGACTCGACGCGCTCATTTTCGCTACCGGCTATGACGGGCTAACCGGCGCATTGCTGGCCTTCGACGTGGTCGGTCGCCAGGGGTGCAAGGTGAATGACCATTGGAAAAACGGGGCGCGCTCCTATCTTGGCCACATGATGGAAGGATTTCCCAATCTCTTCATGACCACCGGACCGAACGGCCCTGCGGCGCTTGCCAATATCGTCAGGCTAAGTGAGCACGATGTCGACTGGATTGCGGCGGCCATGACACACATGAAGCAACACGGCCTGGCCACTATCGAGCCGACCAAACTGGCTGAAGACCAGTGGATGGAGCTCGTCTACACGCTCTCCCAGCGCACGCTCCTGTCCAAGGCCAAGACCTGGTATGTCGGTGCCAACGTCACGGGTAAGCCGCAGGGACTCTCGCTCTTCACGGGTGGTTACCTCAAGTACCGCGAACACTGCGCCGCTGTCGTGCAAGACGGTTATCGCGGCTTTGCGTTCGAGCGCATGAAGGAGTCTGTCGCGGCTTGACAGCTACCTCGCCACCTCGCCCTGTCGACGGTGATCCATGAACAAGACTTCAGCGCACGCTTTCGACCTGGTCATGTTCGACCTGGACGGCACCCTGGTAGCGACTGCCGCAGAATTGGCCGGCGCGCTGAACGACACCTTGACCGGCCTCAACTTGCCGGTGGTAGAGCAGCTGCGTGTCGAGGGCTGGGTCGGCCATGGAACCCGCGAGCTTCTGGTGCGAGCGCTGGCCTGGGTCGGGAAGACATCTACCGACGCAGTGCGCGCGTCGAGTACCTTGATCGCTGCGCTGGTTGAATTTGATCTGCACTACCGCAACCGCTGCGGAAGCTCGAGCAGGCCCTATCCACAGGTGCACGAGGTGTTGCAGGATTTGCGCCAGCACGCCATCAAGCTGGCGCTGGTTACCAACAAGGATGCGCGGTACACCCGCCTGTTGCTCAATGCGCACCAGTTGACCGGTCTGTTGGATCTGGTGGTCAGTGGCGATACCCTGCCCACCCGCAAGCCCGATCCGGGGGGCATCTTCCATTGCCTGGCGCAGTTTGGCGTCCTGCCAGAGCGTGCCCTGTTTGTGGGCGACTCATCGGTGGACGTGGCGACCGCACGCAACGCCGGCGTGCGCATCTGGGCCATGTCTTACGGCTACAACATGGGCCAACCGATTGCAGACAGCAAACCCGACCGGGTGTTGCAGGCCTTTGGGGAATTGACGGGCCACTGACCGGACCAGTGTGGATTGCCTCTCACGCTCTGATGTCAGCCAGCGTGAACCGGCGGCACCTGACGCCGCCAGCGGCACCACATATCTGCGCCGTGGGCGGCACCAGCCAATGCCAGAAAAGCAGCCACCCAGAACCAGCCGACGGCCACCATGGTGCTACGCACTGCGAGCATCAGCATCAGCCCGGCAAACAGGTTGAACAGGAAGTCGCGCGGGGCCAAACCTCGGCCCGTGCCAAGCTTGTAGAGCCATAGCGCTGCGGCCTCAGCGACGGTGATGGCGATCACCGCATCGATCAAGCGTGTGCCTTGCAACAGCTCATGAAACATTCAAAATGGCGCGTTCAGTTGCACCGTACCCCAGTTCAAGGCGGCAGCAAAGGCTATCCAGCACAGGTAAGGTGCCAGCAGAACGCGCGTTACTGGGGCATACCGGCCCAGCACCAGCATCAGGACCAGCACGGAAAGCCAGAGGAACCCGACTTCCATCAATGCCCAATCCGGGCGCCGCGCGCGGAAATACAACGCTGTCCAGGCAACATTCAACACCCCGTTCAGCGCAAACAACACCAGCAACCAGACCCGGTCGGCCCGGCTGGGGGCGGCCCGCCAGGCAGATACCCCGGCCGCAGCAGCCAGCCCAAAAATAAGCGTCCAAGCCGGGCCAAACAGCCAGTCAGGAGGTTTCCAGCTCGGTTGTGCCAGGCCGTAGTACCAGGGGCTGAGGTCGGTCATGAGGCCACCCAGCCCCGCCACCGCAGTCGCCGCTGCAGCCGCGACCACAACCGGAAATAGCCTGGACCGGCGGCTCATTCGGAACACCTTCGCGCTCATACTCGGGCAAGCCCCAGAAGATGCGCCATGTCCTTGAAGAAGATACGCACATGGGCCATTGGTTTTTTGCGCGTGAGTTCCTTGTTCATGTAGGACTCGAAGGTCAACTGCTGTACGTCGCGGTCTTCGCAGATTTTGACGAATCGCTCCCGGCGGCGGTCACTGGAGTACCAGAACCACTGCATGATGCCGAGCACGCGGAACACGGTTCCGTGGGCGCGCATGAAACGCTTGCGAGCCTGGCACAGAGCCTTCGGGTTGGCACTTTGCAAAAACTCATGGGCGGCTTCGCCAGCGAGTTGTCCGCCCACCATGGCGTAGTAGATACCTTCGCCGGAAGCGGGTGCCACCACGCCGGCCGCGTCCCCAGCGAGCACCACATCACGCCCATTGTCCCAGCGCGGCAGCGGCTTCAGGGGTATCGGAGCGCCTTCGCGGCGCAGCGTTTCTGCTCCCTCCAGCTTGATCGACTCGCGCAGTCGGCCAACCGCACCGCGCAGCGAAAACCCTTTGTCAGCGCTACCGGTGCCTATGCTCATGGTGTCACCATGCGGAAAGACCCAACTGTAGAAGTCTGGCGACAGACTTCCGTTGTAGAACACATCACACCGCGTGCCGTCATACCCGGCGGGTTTGAGCGCCGGGGCACGCACTATCTCATGGTAGGCAAACACGTATTTCGTGCGCTCCGCGCCAGGGACCGCCTGGCGCGCCACCTGAGAGCGGGCCCCGTCGGCACCGATTACGACCCGTGCCCGCACGCGCTCGGGCACGGCGTGGCTCTTGCCTGCCTGGGCGCGCGCCTGGTAGTGCACCACACTCACGCCGTCCGGGTCGCGCTCCAGCCGCTCGAAGGTTCCGGGTCGCCGCACAGCCCCATCGCTGGCCGCGCGCTCGCGCAACCACTCGTCGAACTGGTCGCGGTTCACCATGCCGACAAAGCCGTTTTCAATCGGTATATCCACCCGGTTGTCAGAGGGTGAGATCATGCGGGCTGATGTGGCCCGCGCCACCAGCAGTGCGTCGGGAATCGCGAAATCCTTGATCAGGCGCGGCGGTATTGCGCCCCCGCAAGGCTTGATGCGCCCGGCCCGGTCCAGCAACAGCACGGAGTGGCCGCGCCGCGCCAGCTCCCGGGCGGCGGTCGACCCAGCAGGCCCGCCACCCACCACCACCACGTCGAAGGTTTCGGATTGGTTCATGTTGAGATCTCCAATAATGCGTTGCGACGTGTTATCCGTGTGCAACCCGCGCCCCGGATCGCAGGGCGAACGCGCTGACCATCATGCCGGCTACAAACAGTGGTACGCCGAACCCGCTGTACAGAATCGCCCGCTGCCGGACACTGGCCAGAAAATGGTCCATCAGCGCCA
>JANOCN010000190.1:0-1597 GCA_031412185.1 Betaproteobacteria bacterium
TTCCTCGATCACCACATGCAACTCATGGCCCATCTGCGCCATCAACATCGACAGGTTCTGCCCCTCCTGTTCGCACTGCGCCATCAACTCCCGCATCTCGACCCATTCGTCTGCGCGTGGCGGCGGGCTACCCTCAAGCCTTGAGAGCGTGAGCAGGTCGTTAACCAGGCTTTGCATGCGGTGCGCCTGTTGGGACATCAACCCCAGGTAGCGCAGGCGGTCGGCCTGGTCGAGTGGCAGGTTCTGCAGTGTTTCCACAAACCCGCTCAGCACGGTAAGCGGGGTGCGGATCTCGTGTGACACATTGGCTACAAAATCGCGCCGCATCGCCTCGGCCTGCTCAAGTGTGGTCACGTCGCGCGACATCAATAACCTGCGCCCCTCGCCGTAACGGTGCAGATGCACCGATAGTCGTACCGGCCGACTGCTTGTGCTGGCGGGCCCGGGAAACACCACATCGTGCGTGTAGTCTGCGTCAGCCTGGTAAGCCGCAAACAGGGGGTCGCGCACCAGGTTGCCGATGTGCTGCAGCACGTCGCGCCGGGCATCGAATCCGAAGTGTTCCGCAGCGGTCTGGTTGCACCACTCGATGCGGCCCACAGCGTCCAGCAGAACCACGCCGTTTGGCGACGCCTGAATTGCCGCCAGAAACTCCTGCAGCCGGCCCTCGCTATCCTGCATTTGGCGGTCGCGGGCGCGCAGCAGGCGCCGCGTCCGGTCGGCGACTTCGCCCCACAAGCCGGCCACGTGGGGAGGCTGCGTCACGTCACCTTCGCGTAACCAGACCATCAAGACTTGCCCGCGCCGCAAGTCCACGAGTACCCACAACAGGCTGGCGAGCGCGATACCCGCAACGGCACCCTGCAATGGATGCTGCAGCGGCAACCAGGCGTATCCGAGCAAACCGCCAGCGAGCTGGAACAAAAAGAAACGAAAAGCGCGCCAGACCATGCGTCGATTGTGACGACTGCCGACTGAACCAGCCGGAGCTAGCGGGCAACCTGGCTTGATTCAGGTTGCGCGGTCAGCCGGTAGCCTGCGCCGCGGACGGTCTCCACCATGACGCCGGCACCACCCAGCGCCTCGCGCAAGCGTTTCACATGCACATCGACCGTACGCTCCTCAATGTACACATGGTCTCCCCAGACTTTGTCCAGCAGCTGGCCACGGCTGTGGACCCGCTCAGCGTGTTTCATCAGATAGTGCAGCAGCTTGTATTCGGTGGGCCCCAGCTTCAGCTGCTGCGCATGGTGGGTCACACGATGGGTCGCGGCGTCGAGCCGCAGCTCACCAATCGTTACGCTGTCAGCCACCTGCTCCGGTGCCCTGCGCCGCAAGACAGCCCGTATCCGCGCCAGCAATTCCTGGGTCGAGAACGGCTTGGTGATGTAGTCGTCGGCCCCGGCATCCAGGCCAGCCACTTTGTCCGGCTCGTCACCCCGCGCGGTAATCATCAAAATGGGAACCGGCTTGGTACGCGGATCAGCCCGCCACTTCTTTGCCAGCACCAGACCACTTTGGTCGGGCAGCATCCAGTCGAGCAAAATGGCATCTGGCAGAACCTCATGGAGTTCGCGCTGCGCCGACTCGCCATCGG
>JANOCN010000191.1:0-1563 GCA_031412185.1 Betaproteobacteria bacterium
GTTGAACCCGGTTTGCGCGAACAAAGCCCGGTAGTACGGCACATGTTGGCCCACGTCTTGCAGGAATGCGCGCAGGCGCTGGAGCTGGATTTCGGCAATACGCGGGGCCGGTAGCCACTGTGCGTCTTCCATGTCGCGCAGCAGTTTTGACGTGTCATGGCGCTTCAGGCGCTCATGCAGCGGGAACAGCAGCGACGAAACAAAAGACGTGTACAAAACCTGTGTCTCTTCCCGTTGATCAGTGGCGAGCCTGCCGCATGGCACGCCGGTAGACATCCAGCAGCAGGGGCTGCACGCGCGGCCAAGTATACCGTTGGGCCTCCTGAAGACCGGCCTGCGCGCGCTGTCGCCAGAGGCTTGCATCGGACAGCAGCGCGAGACACGCTTGTGCCATGGCGGGCGCGTCGCCAGGGGCGACCAGGGAGGCGGTAACACCATCCTGCGCAAGATGGGGAATACCACCCACATCGGTGCTGACTACGGGGACACCACTCGACCAGGCCTCCAGCAACGAGTTCGGCATGTTGTCCGCCAGGCTGGGGTTCAGCAGGATGTCTGCGCTGCGGTACAGCGCTGCCATGGCGTCGCGTTCCAAGCGGCCGGTAAACAACACCGCGTCGCCGAGACCCTGCGCCTGGACTAGCGCACGCAAGGCCTGCTCTTGCGGCCCGCTGCCCGCGATGGAGAGCCGTGCCAGCGGAACCTGTTGCCGGACCAGCGCGAACGCCTCGATGGCAGTAGCGTTGTCGTACAGCGGCTCCAGGTTGCGTGCGACCAGCAGATGCGGTGCTGGCTGGCGCTCGGGGCTGCGCGGGCGGAAGCGGGCCAGATCAATAATGTTGGGCACCACTTCAGCCGACACACCGAAGCGTGAAAATACCCCCAGCAGAAAACCGGAGGGCACCACCAGTAAGCTGGCGCGGCGCAGTGTGAAACGCACCAGCGCTGCCGAGCGCTGCAGGAATTCTGCCGCTTCACCGCCGCGGTAGTTGACCACCACTGCGGTGCCCCGCCAATAGCCGATCCAGACCGCCGGTGCGGCAAACAGATGCCAGGACCACCCTGAATTGGCCATCACATGCACCACGCCCGCATTGCCCGCCACACGCCACAGGCGCACCAGATAAGGCAACAACCGGAACAGCGAGCGAAGCACCGGGATGCGGCCGGCCCAGGCTGGTCGATACGGCGCATTGACTTGCACCAAGGTTACGATGGCACCTTCAGACTTGAGCAGCTCACACAACTGGAAAGTCTGGTTGGCCATGCCGCCGGAGGGCGGTGGCAGCGGCCCGACCAACGCAATACGCAGCCCCGAGAAACTCATCTGCGCGCAACCAGCGCTGCGTAGACGCTGGCGTAGTTGGCCACGCTGGCGCGCCAGGTGCGTTCGGTCTCTACAAATGCGCGCCCCGCGTTGCGCAGGGCGGGCCAGCTTTCGGGCTCGGCCAGCAAACGGGTCACCGCAGCGGCGAGCGCGTCTGCATTGCCGGCCTGGAACAAGACGCCGGTCTCGCCATCGCGGATCAGCTCCTTGTGGCCGCCCACATCGGAGGCCACCAG
>JANOCN010000192.1:0-1865 GCA_031412185.1 Betaproteobacteria bacterium
GCGCAGCATCAGCTGGCTGCGCACGGCGCGCAAGTTTTCGCCAATGCGGCTGAACGGCTTGTAGGCGGCCACCAGCTCCGGGCTGCGCTGGTTCAACAGCGACCCGGCGCACAAGGTCATCGCCCTGGTCAGCCCCGGATCGGGCGAAGGCCGCAGCTTCATTGCCGCCAACCTGGCCATCGTGTTCTCGCAGCAGGGCGAGCGCACGTTGCTGATCGATGGCAACCTGCGCCATCCGCGGCAGCACGCGCTGTTCATGCTGGGCAAAAGCGCCGGGCTCTCAGGCATCTTGGCCGACCGTGCCGGTCTGGAGGCGGCACTGCCGGTACCCGGCCTGACCGGACTGATGGTACTGCCGGGCGGTGCCGTGCCGCCCAACCCGCAGGAACTGTTGGGGCGGCCCGCCTTTGCCGCCCTGTTGCAAGCCGCCGCACAGGAATTCGACGTGGTAATCGTCGATACGCCTGGAGGTACCGACTACGCCGACGCGGAAATCATCGCCTCCCGCGCTGGTGCCGCCGTGCTGGTAACCCGCAAGAACAAAAGCCGTGTCCCCGACGCCGCCCTGCTAGCCCGCCGCCTGCAAGACAGCGGTGTGGTGCTGGTCGGGTCTATCTTGAATGATGACTGACCAGCTTCTTCTCGATCCAGCGCTTGATGCGTGCGCGGGCGGGCGAGCGCAGGGCGCTGGCACCCAGGGCGCTGCCCACTGCGTCTGCGGCCAGGTCGTCCCAGCCCGCAGCGCGGCCCGGCAAGTAGGCCTGGTGCCATTCGTCTACTACCCCCACGGCCATCGCACCCAAAAACGCCAGCCACCACACCCGCGCGCCGCGCATACCGCTGGCATAACCAATGGCACCGGAGAGGATTGCAAACACCCCCGCGTGGGCGAACTTGTCCCAGGGCTCTGGTATCAAACCCACTGCCACCGGTTGCGCGCCGCCGTAAAACAGGCCAAATGGCACGCCTATCGCAGCCAGCACGGCGGCCAACCGCAGAACCCGCTGTAACCAGCGCATGGAAATTATTGTGGACACCCTGGCTTCCTTGACACACTGCCGACAGATTTGCCGGGCCCAATGCGGGCTGGAGACGCCAACTTGAGCAGCACCCCCTTTCCCCGCAACACCGAGCCGGCGCATTGGCGCGCGGACCTCGTGGCCTGGCTGCCGATTATTGCCGGGCTGGTGGCGCTGTATGTGCCCAGCCTGGTAGATTTGTTCAGCGGCATCTGGAGCAAAGACGAACAAATGCACGGGCCGATTGTGCTGGGCATTTCGTGCTGGCTCATGTACCGCAACTGGCAAACCATGCTGGCGGCCAGCGCGGGCAAACCCACCAGCAACTGGGGCTGGCTTTTTGTGGTGTTCGCGTTGCTGCTCTACACCGTGGGCCGCTCGCAGGACATCTTGCTGTTTGAAATCGGGTCTGTCATCTGGCTGCTGGTCGGCATTATTTTGCTGACCTACGGCGCAGCCGCCCTCAAGGCGCAGTGGTTTGCGCTGTTTTTCATGCTGTTCATGGTGCCACTGCCCGGCGTGGTGGTAGACACGGTAACGCTGCCCATGAAAATGGCCGTGTCGTACGTGGCCGAAGTGGTGCTGTACACCGTGGGCTACCCGATTGGCCGCAACGGCGTCATCCTGCAAATCGGCCAATACATGCTGCTGGTGGCCGACGCCTGCGCGGGCCTGCACACGCTGCTCACGCTCGAAGCGCTGGGCCTGTTGTATTTGAACGTGGTGCGGCGCGATTCACTGTTTCGTAATGTAGGGCTGGCAATATTGATTGTGCCTATTTCTTTTACCGCCAACGTAATCCGCGTGATGGCGCTCAGCCTGATCACCTACCACTTCGGCGACGCA
>JANOCN010000193.1:0-1677 GCA_031412185.1 Betaproteobacteria bacterium
ACCATCGTGGGCGACGGCAAACCGCGCGTCTCGGGCCACATCGCTTACCGCGCGGTGTTGCGGCGGCAAGACGTGCCCACCCATTTGTGGAGCGACGACGTGCTGCTCTGGGGTGGCGAAAAAACCCACCTGGTGCACTACCCGCTGCGCCGGGGCGAGCTGTTCAATCTGGTGGCGGTGTTTCACAGCAACAAGTACGACGAAGGCTGGGACACCTTTGGCGACACGGCCGAGCTGACCGAGCGTTTCCGTGATGCCTGTCCGCAGGTGCAGGAGCTGCTCGGCAAGATCGACACCTGGAAGATGTGGGTGCTGTGCGACCGCGAACCGGTGAAAAACTGGACCGACCGGCGCGTGACCCTGCTCGGCGACGCTGCCCACCCGATGCTGCAATACCTGGCACAGGGTGCCGGTCAGGCGATTGAAGACGCGGTGGTGTTGCGCGAGGCGCTGCGCTTTTGCAAGGGCGACGTGCCGGCCGCGTTTCAGAAGTACCAGCAGGCCCGCTACCTGCGCACTGGCCGGGTGCAGTTGACGGCGCGGTTTTATGGCGACATCTACCATGCGTCGGGGGTGCAGCGCGAGCTGCGCAACCAGCTGTTTCAAAGTGGAAGCGAGAGCGCGGGTTTTGCCGGTTTGCAGTGGATGTACGATGGAATCGAGCCGGCAAAACTGTTCCAGTAGGGCGCCTCGCAGCGCCGGAGCCCACCATGCACCTGCTTTCCAATGCTACTCTTTTAATAGCTGCCCGCGCAGTATCTGCGCTGCCTGCGGCCCTGTTTTGCTTGAATTTTTAGCATGACCGTGGTCCACGAACCCGCGCGCACCTTGCCGGTTTATGGCGAGTTTGACGTGGTCGTGGTCGGCGGCGGGCCCGCCGGGCTGGCGGCCAGCGTCAGCGCGGCGCGCCATGGCGCACGCACCCTGCTGGTAGAGCGTTATGGCTTTCTGGGCGGCATGGGCACCGCCGGTGGGGTGACGAATTTTGCCGGACTGTATGGCCGCCGAAACGGTGAGATGCAGCAACTGGTGCATGGCGTGGTGGATGATTTGCTGGCGCGCATTGATGCGCTGGGCGGGTTGAACCAGCCACAAGACGGCATGCAGGGTCGCATCCGTGTTCGCTCGTACGACGTGTCTGCCTACAAATGCGCTGCCGACCAACTGTTGTTAGCAGCTGGCGTACAGCTGCTGTTTCATGCGTGGGCAGCGGCGGTGCTGATAGACGGCGACCGCATCAGCGCGTTGCTGGTCGAAACCAAATCCGGACGCCAGGCGATACGCGCCCGCAGTTTTATCGACTGCTCGGGCGATGCCGACGTGGCGCATTTTGCCGGTGTGCCGTTTGAGCTGGGCGACGGGCACGGCAGCGCGCTGTTTCCTTCGACCATGTTTCGCGTCGGTCATGTGGACGCGGCCCGCGCGCTGGCGGCGGTGGGCGAGTTTCAGGCGATCAACGAGTTGATGGCCAAAAGTGCGGCCAGCCAGCCGGGCCGCTACCGCTTTGCGCGTCAGGGTGCGATCCTCAGGCCGCAAAAAAACCCGGCCGAATGGCGCGCCAATGTCACCCAGATTCGCAACGCCCAGGGCCAGGCCATGGACGCGACCGACGCGCGCCAGCTCAGCGAAGGCGAGCTAGAGGGCCGGCGCCAGATCACCGAATACTTCCGCTTCCTG
>JANOCN010000194.1:0-8728 GCA_031412185.1 Betaproteobacteria bacterium
GTTGTCGGGCAGCAGCTCCCAGTTGCGGTTGTCGGTGCTGGCCACGGTGCCGGTGCGCATAATGCGCTTGAGCTCGGGGCCATTCATCTTGGTCACATCGGCTACGGCCTGCTCCAGCGCGACCTGTACTTCAGCCAGCGCAGGGATCGGCACCCACAGCGGCAACTCCTCGTCCAGCACATGGTCTTCGCGTACGTAACCATGCGCCAGCACGTAGTCGCCCAGATGCTGGTTGTTGCGCAAGCCCGCGCAATGGCCCAGCATGATCCAGGCGTGCGGGCGAAGCACCGCAATGTGGTCCGTGATGTTTTTCGCGTTGGCCGGCCCGACCCCGATATTGACCATGGTGATGCCGCTGCGGTCGCCACGCAGCAGGTGGTAACCGGGCATCTGGGGCAGGCGCAAGGGCTCGGCCCCGTATTCGTCGCCGGGCTCGGCATGCAGGCCAATGCGCCGCGTAACCATGTTTCCAGGTTCGACAAAAGCGATGTAGTCGCTGGTTGGGTCCTGCATCGCAGAGCGGCCCAGTCGCACGAACTCGTCAATATAGAACTGGTAGTTGGTGAACAACACAAAGTTCTGGAAGTACTCGGGGGCGGTGCCGGTGTAGTGGCGCAGGCGGTGCAGAGAATAGTCGACCCGCGGCGCAGTAAACAGCGACAACGGTTGCGGCTCGCCGGGCCGCGGTACAAAGGTGCCGTTGGCGATGCCGTCGTCCATCGCGGCCAGGTCAGGCAGATCAAACGCGTCGCGCATCAACTGGCGCCGCTCGGCGCTCAGGCTACCTTCGATATGGTCGTGCTCGGCGAACGAAAAGTGCACCGGGATCGGTTGGGTGCTGGTGCCCACCTCCAGTTCGACCTGGTGGTTTTGCAGCAGCAGCGTGAATTGCTCCAGGTAGTAAGCACCATAGAGATCGGGCCGCGTGAGGGTAGTTTCGAACCGCCCCGGACCGGCTACAAAACCGTAGCTCAGGCGCGCACTGTCGCTACTGTTGGTGCGTGCCACCGTGTGCGTTTGTACGCGCACAAAAGGGTAACAGGCGCGGGCAAGGCCAGGCAGGGTCTCACCCGCGACGTAACGCTGCATGGCACGGCGCAGGTGCGTCACACCAATATCGTAGGTCTTGCGCGCTTGCGCCAGCGCGGCGACCGGGTCGGTGAAACGCATGGTGGCAATGGGAGGTGGAAGGTAGGCCATCGCGCTATTGTCACATTGGCACGGCCTGCACAACCGCCTGCTGTGTGGCGCTGCAATTCGGGTAGAGTCGCACGCATGATGAAACGTGCTGTCGCCGTGTTGGGCGGTCTGCTGCTGGCCCTGCTGGTTATCGCCATTGCCGCGTTGCTCGGGTTGGGCATTCCAAACAATGCGGCCGGTATGGCAGCCAAAGGCATCTGCTCGGCGGCGTTTGTTGCAGGCAGGCCGTTGCCGAACCTGTTTGCCGACGAGGTGTTGCCAGCCAGCCCGGTACTTGGTGCCATTGGCATTTCGGTGGACGCAACCAACATGTCGGTTACAGCCCGGTTTGCCGGGCTGTTCCCACGCCAGGCCCGACTGCTACCCGACCGCGGCTGCGTCCTGGACACTCAGCTTGCAGATACAACACCACCCGCACTGGCAACCGGAACCCCACCGCTGTCTACTGCCCCCGTTCTCCGCCAGCCTTGGCCGCTCGGCGACACACCGCTTGCGGTGGCTGAGTGGGGCGCCGGTGTAGACGCCTCTGCGCTGCAGCAACTGGGGCACAACGCTTTCATCGGCGCAGGCGATCCGCAAGCGGCCAATACGCGTGCGTTTGCCGTGGTGCACAAGGGCCGGTTGCTGGTGCTGCGCACAGCCCTCGGGTTCGACGAGTCGACCCCGCTGCACGGCTGGTCGATGGCCAAGACCGTGCTGGGTATGCTGACCTGGAAACTTGCCGCCGAAACCAGGCTGGACTTCGGATCACCCGTGGTTGATGTTTTTGCCAAAGAGCGCGAGCCGCCATGGGTGGCCGCGTGGCGCACCGATACCCGCAAGGACATCAAGGTGTCGGACCTGCTGTACATGCGCGACGGCTTGGGCAGCACCGAGGACTACAACCCTTGGGGTTCGGTACCGCGCATGTTGTGGGGCCGCGCTGATACAGCTGCTTTTTCAGCATCTTCCAAAGCCGAGGCAGCACCCGGACAGCGCTGGCGCTACCTGAGCCAGACCGCCAACCTGCTGGCGGCGGTGGACCGGGCCCGTTTCAATACCGACGCTTCCTATTGGGCCTACCCCGCCAAAGCGCTGTTTACCCCCATCGGCGCGCGCAGCGCCGTGATGGAGACCGACACCGCAGGCAACTGGGTAGGCTCGTCGTATGTGTGGGCCAGCGTTGGTGACTGGGCGCGCCTGGGCCAGCTGATGCTGGCTGACGGCCGCTGGGGTGAGCAGCAGGTGTTGCCGCCGGGCTGGCTCCAGTTCGCCGCTACCCGCTCGACCGCAGACGGTCGGGGCCGCAGCTACGGTGCCCATACCGACCGCATCGGCGACCCCGACGAGGGCAGTTGCCGAAGTTACGGGCTGCCGGCCGATACGATAGCGATGATGGGCCACTGGGGCCAGATGGTGGCCATGGTGCCGTCGCGCGAACTTGTTGTTGTACGGCTCGGCTGGACCTTCAGGCGCAGCCAGTTTGACGGATGTGCGATGGTGGCAGCGGCGCTTAAGGCGTTGACGGGTTAACAGGAGAATTCAATGGACCTCGGGATAACTGGTAAATGGGCACTGGTATGTGGTGCCAGCAAAGGCTTGGGATTGGGCTGTGCGCAGGCGCTGGCCAGCGAAGGCGTCAATGTTCTGGTGGTCGCGCGCGGCGCCGAGGTGCTGGACGCTGCTGCACAAGGTCTGCGTGGCATACCCGGTGCTGCAACGGTCATCGCAGTGGCGGCCGACATCACCACCGAGCCAGGCCGAGCAGCAGTCTTTTCAGCCGCACGAGGGCCAGGTAAGAACTTCGACATCGTAGTTACCAACGCGGGTGGCCCTCCGCCAGGCGATTTTCGCGACTGGGAGCGTGAGGCCTGGATCAAGGCGCTGGACGCCAACATGCTGACGCCGATTGCGCTCATCAAAGCGACGGTGGACGGCATGGCAGAGCGAGGTTTCGGGCGCATCGTCAACATCACCTCGGGCGCGGTCAAGGCACCGATCTACAACCTTGGTTTGAGCAACGGTGCCCGTAGCGGCCTGACCGGTTTTGTGGCCGGCCTGGCACGCAGCAAGATTGCGAGCGCCAACGTCACCGTCAACAACCTGTTACCCGGCGCCTTCGATACCGACCGACTTCGTGTCACCATGGCTGGTGCAGCGCAAAAGTCGGGCCAGACCATGGAGGCAGCGCTGGAAGCCCGCGCCAACGGTATCCCGGCGCGGCGTTTTGGCAGCAGCCAGGAGTTTGGTGCCATCTGCGCATTTCTCTGCAGCCAGCATGCCAGCTACATCACCGGGCAGAACATTCTGGCAGACGGCGGTATGTATCCGGGGACGTTTTAGGCGCTGGTTTTGTTGCTGGTTTACCGCTCAGTGAATTCGAGTGCTGCGGGGTTCTGCGGGGTGCTTGGTTGGGCTTGCCTGGGTGAGGCTGGTTTGCGTGAGGCTGGCGTTCGTGCCTTGGTGGGCAGGGCCGTGGGATGGCAGTGACTGTGCTTTCGGCTATCTCGCGGGCGTCTGCTTCGGGTGTGCCAGGGTTATTGCGTTAACGGGGTGGCTGGCGCGCATCCGTTGTAGCAACCGCGAATAAGCCTGCGCACAGTCACCACCAACCCACAGCCTTGACGTTTGCTGCTGTGTGTGGGGCGGGAACAACCCGCTTGGCGAGAGAGGTGCACCTTGTACCCCGGTATTGGGTACCCGATACCCGGCAACTGGCTCCTGGCAACTGGCTCCTGGTATCTAACCGCCGAGCGCAACCAATCAAGTCGGGCGTGACGGGTGGCTACGCCGGTTCGCTGGAAGTATTCGCGCCTGCCACAAATGCCACGCGTCCAAACCACGGTGGTCACGCAAACCACCCCAACGCGCTACAAAAATCATCTGCGCGCGACTGCAAGCGAGACGGCGTGGACGCCCGGCGCGCTAGCCCACCAAGTCTCGCAAGCCTGAACCCGACGCAACGTCAACCGTCCAAGCCTCGCAAAGCCTGAACCCAAGCGAGGCCGTCAACCGCCAGAACGCACCGCCTCGCGCATGGTCACGAATTCCTCCGCTGCGGTGGGATGGATGCCAATGGTGCTGTCGAATACCGCTTTGGTGGCGCCGGCTTTCATGGCCACAGCAAAACCCTGCACGATTTCGCCCGCTTCCGGCCCCACCATGTGCAGGCCCACCACCCGGTCGGTGGCGGCTTCCACCACCAGCTTCATGAGGGTGCGTTCGCTGCTGCCGCTGAGCGTGTGCTTCAGCGCCTTGAACTCGCTGCGGTACACCGTGACGTCGCCAAACCTGGAGCGGGCATCGGCTTCCGAATAGCCGACCGTACCAATGTTTGGGTGCGTGAAGACTGCCGTCGGGATGAACTGGTAACTCATGCTGCGTGCCGCCTTGCCAGCGGCCGGCCCAAACAGATGGTCAACCAGCACCATCGCCTCGCCCAGCGCCACCGGGGTTAGTTGCAGGCGTGCGGTCACGTCGCCCAGCGCGTAGATCGAAGGCACCGAAGTCTGGTAGTAGTCGTTGACCACAATGGCGCCATCTCTGCCCTGCGCTACACCCACGTCTTCAAGTCCGAGCCCGTGCACGTTCGGCACCCGTCCGGTGGCAACCAAAACGGTATCGACCAGCAAGGGCTTGGCGTTTGGGTCGCCCCCTTCAAGAATTACCTCCAGCCCGGAGGTACTGCGCGTGATACCCGCAACATCGGTCGCCAGCCGCAGATCGATGCCGGTCTTCAGCAACTCGGCCGCGATGAAGTGGCGCACATCGTCGTCGAATCCGCGCAGCACCTTCTCGCCCCGGTACAACTGCGTTACCTGGGCGACAAACCATTGAAGATGGAAGCAAATTCGCAGGCAATGTAGCCACCACCCACTACCAGCAGGCGTCGCGGGAAAGGCTCCAGGTCAAACATGTCGTTCGACGTGACGGCATATTCAGCACCCACCATGGCGGGCACATATGGCGTGCCACCGGTGGCTATCAACAGGTGCTTGGCGCTCCAGGTTTTTCCATCCACCCGCACGTCGTGTGGGCCAGCCAGGCGCGCATGCGCGTTCATCACACGCACACCGGCACCGCTCAACAGGCTCAGGTAGACCCCGTTTAGGCGGCTGATCTCGTGTTTGCGGTTGGCCTTCAGGGTTTGCCAGTTCAGGCGCAAGGGCTCACCCTCCCAGCCGAATCCGTGCGACTCTTCAAATGCCTCGGCGTAATGTGCGGCGTAGCTGTAGAGCTTCTTCGGAATGCAGCCCACGTTGACACAGGTACCGCCCAGGCCCTGAGTACCTCCCTGCTCGGCCAGAGCTACTCGGGCACCGCGCTGCGCCGCCATACGTGCTGCGCGTACACCGCCGCTGCCGCCTCCAATCACGAACAGGTCGAAGTCAAAGGTTGCCATCTTATTTTTCCGCAATTGGGTCCCGCCACCGCCAACACCTGATTATGCGCACCGGGCGAATACGCTGCGCAGGTTCTCAAGCATGTCCTGCACCATGGCGTCCAGATCGTAGCGGGGTTGCCAACCCCAATCAGCCTGCGCGGCGCTGTCGTCGATCGACCGGGGCCAGCCGTCGGCGATGGCCTGGCGGAAGTCAGGCACACACGTGAGTTCAAACCCCGGGATATGGCGCTTTATTGCTGCTGCAATCTGCACGGGCGTAAAACTGGTACCCGCCAGGTTGTACGAACCGCGCTCGCGCACCATCCCTGGCGGGGCCTCCATCAATTCCAGCGTGGCGCGAATTGCGTCGGGCATGTACATCATGGGTAACGCGCTTGTCGCCGACAGGAAGCTGGTGTAGCGGCCTTGTTTGAGCGCCGCATGAAAAATCTCGATGGCGTAGTCCGTGGTGCCACCACCGGGCGCGGTTTTCCAGCTGATCAGCCCCGGATAACGCAGGCTGCGCACGTCCACACCATGGTTACGGTGGTACCAGGTGCACCAGCCTTCACCGGCCAGCTTGGAGATGCCGTACACCGTGGCCGGGTCCATCACTGTTTTCTGGGGCGTATGGTCGCGCGGCGTGGACGGGCCGAAGGCAGCAATCGAGCTGGGCCAGAAGACACGCTGCAACTTGTGGCTACGCGCAATCTCCAGCACGTTGAGCAAACCCTTCATGTTGAGATCCCAGGCCCATTTGGGGTGTTGCTCGCCGCGTGCCGACAGAGCTGCAGCAAGAAGGTAGACCTGCGTGATGCGGTGGCGCTCGACCACCTCGGTAAGCGGTCCGATGTCGGTAGCATCGAGCGCCTCGTGGCGCACACCGAGCACGCGTCCTTCGGGCACCAGGTCGCTGGTAACCACAGCGTCAGGCCCGTGGCGTTGCACCAGCGCTTGCGCCAGCTCGGTGCCGATCTGGCCGTTGGCACCAATAATCAGAATGCGGGTGTCCATCTGCTGCGACGCCTTCACTTGATCAACCCGAGCTCGCGCCCAGCCTGCGCGAATGCCGCCACAGCGCGCTCGAGGTCATCCTGAGCATGCACCGCGCTGACCTGCACGCGGATACGCGCCTGGCCTTTGGGCACGACCGGGAAGAAGAAACCCACCACGTAAACACCCAGCTCCAGCAGGCGCGCTGCAAGCTGCTGCGCCAGCGCCGCGTCGTACACCATGATCGGCACGATCGGGTGGTCACCTGGCTTGATGTCAAACCCGGCCCGCGTGATGGCATCACGGAAATAGCGCGTGTTGTCAGCCAGCTTGTCGCGCAGCGCGGTCGAACCCTCCAGAAGGTCGAGTACGGCGATGGAAGCGCCCACGATACTGGGGGCCACGGTATTGGAGAACAGGTAGGGCCGGGAGCGCTGGCGTAACAACTCGACCACTTCACGCCGCGCGCTGGTGAACCCCCCCGACGCACCGCCCAAGGCCTTGCCCAATGTGCCAGTGATGATGTCCACCTTGCCAAACACGCCCCGATGCTCGTGGGTGCCGCGTCCGGTAGCGCCCATGAACCCGCTGGCATGGCATTCGTCCACACCCAGCAGGGCTCCGTGGCGGTCGCACAGCGACCGTATGGCGTCCAGCTGGGCCACAGTGCCATCCATCGAGAACACACCGTCGGTAAATACCAGCTTGAACCGGGCACCGTCTGCCTCTGCCTGCTGAAGGCAACGCTCGAGATCACCCATGTTGTTGTGTTGGTAGCGAACCCTTTTTGCCTTGCACAGACGGATGCCGTCAATGATGGAGGCGTGGTTGAGTTCGTCGCTGATCACCGCGTCCTGCTCGCCCAGCAGCGGCTCGAACAGCCCACCATTGGCGTCAAACGCAGCGGCGTAGAGAATGGTGTCTTCGGTACCCAGAAAGCGCGAGAGGCGTGCCTCCAGCGTCTTGTGCAGGTCCTGCGTACCGCAGATAAAACGCACCGAGCTCAGGCCAAAACCATGGGTGCGCAACGCCTCGTGCGCAGCAGCAACCACGACCGGATGGGACGACAGGCCCAGGTAGTTGTTGGCACACAGGTTGAGCACATCGCGCGAGGAGCCATCCGCGGCGACCGTACGAACATGGGCACCCTGCGGTGTGGCGATCACCCGCTCGGCCTTGTACAGGCCGGCTTCGCGTATGCCCTGCAGCTCGTTTTGCAGGTGGGTTATGAAGTCGGGGCGGCGGTTAGTGGTCATGGCGATCCTTTTGGACGGTCGTTTCTGGTGCACAATGCAGAATCGAGTTCGGCGCAATTGTGCAGTATATCGAACAAATATGCAATATAAAGGATGGTCCATGGCCCAGCGCCCCGCCCGTGTCACTGTCAACGAGCCGCCACGCGTCGGTGACACGCTGGCCGCGCTGCGCCAGGCCCGGGCGTTGTCGCTAGACGAGTTGTCGCGCCAGGCCGGCGTCTCCAAGTCGATGTTGTCACAGATCGAACGGGCCCAGGCCAACCCCACCGTGGCGGTGGTGTGGCGTCTCGCCAATGCGCTGGGCGTGCCGCTGGGCGATCTGCTGGGCAGTGCCCCGCAGCCGGATGAGCCAGCGGTCAGCGTGGTTCCCGTGCATGCAACCCCGTCGCTGCGTAACCCGGACGGTTCTTGCGAACTGCGTATCCTGGGGCCGATTGACCTGGCTGGCCAGTTCGAGTGGTATGCCTTGTCGCTGCAACCCGGCGGCGCGCTGGAATCGCAGGCACATGAGCCCGGGACGCGCGAGCACCTCACGGCCCTGGCCGGCACCATCGAAGTCGCCGTCGGCGATACGACGCAGCGCTTGAAACACGGGGAGACCGCACGTTACGCGGTGGACCTGCCGCACGCCATCCGCAATGTGGGCAAGACCGCTGCCAGCGCCTGGCTGGTGGTGGTGCATTCCACTTGACACAAGAAAAAGCGCCAAACCGACCGATTTCGACACAGTATTGTCAATTGACAAAAAAGTGTCAGAATATGTCAAATGCGCAAACCCACTGACCCTTGGCACTTCCCTCGGCCAGAGCTGGCGCAAGCTTATCTGAAGAGCTTCGATTTGGGGTTGACTGCGGCGCGTGGTCTTTTCGCACGACGGCGGATGGGCAAAAGCGAGTTCCTGAAGCACGATCTGCTC